>NZ_RZPB01000470.1:0-4891 GCF_003998535.1 Mesorhizobium sp. M7A.F.Ca.AU.002.02.1.1
ACGATTTCATCTTTGTCCCATTGGCCTGGCATTTGCCATGGCCGTTCCTGGTACGGCATTTGCCGACCAGGAATGCCTGGCCAATGGAAAATCCTACCAGATCGGTCAGGTCGCCTGCCTGACGGTGGCCGAGCAGAGCCATCTGGCCCGCTGCGATATGGTGCTCAACAACACCTCGTGGACGAAGATCGGGGATAGCTGCCCGGAAAACACGCTGGCGCCACACCCCCATGTCACGCCGATCTCGACGCCGGCGCCCAGCATGGTGCCGACGGAGCCGATCGCGAACTGAGCCAATCTCCCGCTTCGTGGGGGAGATCGGCAGTTCAGCCGCCAGCAAAACTACTGGTCCGCGTTGTTGCCCTTGGTGAGGATATCATCGGCCAGCGAGATCGCGGTGCGGCGGTCGGCCTCGCCGGCGGTGGCAAATGCCTCTTCCTGCATGCCGCGGATCCAGGGCTGGTCAGCGGGCGAAGCGCGTTCGAGCGCTGCCGTCATCATCGCCAGGCCGCGAACGATCTTGCCGCTCTGGAACAACAGATGGCCCAGCGTCGCCTGGGCGCCGGCATGGCCTTTCTCGGCGGCGAGTTGGAACCAGCGCCCGGCCTGCTTGACGCTGGCCTTCACCCCGCCCTCGCCCTTCAGGAACATCTGCCCCATCTCGAACTGTGCGTTCGGGTTGCGGTAGTTGGCAGCCGCGCGCATGTAGTATTCCTGGGCCGCCACCTCGTTCTCGGTGACCGGGCTGCCGGGAATGCCCGTGCGCAAATAGTCGCCAAGCGCCACCAGCGCATCGGAGACATAGCTTTCCTCGGGCGAGCCGGGCTCGACATCCTGGTCGACGATCTCGGAGAAGAACTTGAACGCCTCATAGTCGTCGCGCGCCACGCCGTCGCCCTCGGCATACATGCGGGCAAGCTTCCAGGTGGCGCCGATCTGGCCGTTTTCGGCGGCGTATTTGTAGGCCTCGGCAGCCTGCTCCTTGTGGCCGTTCTTGTAGGCGGAGAAGCCGAACTGGAAGACCGCCCAGGGGCTCGATTGCGGCTTCACCCCGGTCTTGTCGTCGAACACCTTGTCGTCGAAGGCCATGGCCTGGCCGACGGCGCCAAAGGTCGCGCCAAACGTGGCGGCCACGACCAGTGCCGAAAAGACAGATGACCTCAACAACTCAGATGTCCGCATAACAGTGTGTTTCTTTCGCACCGCCCGGATGGGTCACCGCGCCATCGCGCGCTGGCCCCACCGTCTGTGCATATTTCCATATCGCGCCCGACTGATAATCGGTCGCGCGCGCCTTCCATGTCTTTGCCCTCGCCGCCAGTTCGCTATCGGACAACGCCACGTCGATCGTGCCGTTCACCGCGTCGATCGAGATCACGTCACCATCCCTGAGCAGTCCGATCGGGCCACCCACGGCTGCTTCGGGGCCGACATGGCCGATGCAGAAACCGCGCGTCGCGCCCGAGAAGCGCCCGTCGGTGATCAGAGCCACCTTGCCGCCCATGCCCTGGCCGTAGAGTGCTGCCGTCGTCGACAGCATCTCGCGCATGCCGGGGCCGCCGCGCGGTCCTTCGTAGCGAATGACGAGAACCTCGCCTTCCCTGTAGTTGCGATGCGTCACCGCCTCGAAACATTCCTCTTCTGAATCGAAGCAGCGTGCCGGCCCGGAGAATTTCAACTCCGCCATGCCCGCGACCTTCACGATCGCGCCTTCGGGGGCCAGGTTTCCCTTCAAGCCCACGACACCGCCGGTTTGGGTAATGGGTCTGTTGGCCGGGCGGACCACATCCTGATGCTCATTCCAGACAACGTGCTGCATGTTTTCGGCCAAAGTGCGGCCAGTCACCGTCATGCAGTCGCCATGCAGATAGCCGTGGTCGAGCAGGGTCTTCATCAGCAGCGGAATGCCGCCGGCCTCGAACATGTCCTTGGCGACATATTTGCCGCCCGGCTTGAGGTCGGCGATGTAAGGCGTCTTCTCGAAGATCTTGGCCACGTCGAACAGGTCGAACTTGATGCCGGCCTCGTGCGCGATCGCCGGCAGATGCAGTGCCGCGTTGGTCGAACCGCCGGTAGCCGAGACCACGGTCGCCGCATTCTCCAGCGCCTTCAGCGTGACGATGTCGCGCGGCCGGATATTTCTGGCGATCAGCTCCATGATCTTTTCGCCCGAGGCGAAATTGAACCGGTCGCGCATTTCATAGGGTGCCGGCGCGCCGCAGGAATAGGGCAGCGCCAGGCCGATCGCCTCGGCGACGGTCGCCATGGTGTTGGCGGTGAACTGGGCGCCGCAGGAACCGGCCGAGGGACACGCGACCTGTTCGATCTCAAGCAGTTCGTCATCGCTGATCGTGCCGACCGAGTGCTGGCCGACCGCCTCGAAAACATCCTGCACGGTGATCTGGCGGCCGCGATAGCTGCCGGGCAGGATCGAACCGCCATAGATGAAGATCGACGGCACATTGAGCCGCACCATGGCCATCATCATGCCGGGCAGCGACTTGTCGCAGCCGGCGAGCCCAACCAGCGCGTCGTAGCAATGGCCGCGCATGGTGAGCTCGACCGAATCGGCGATGACCTCGCGCGACACCAGGGACGACTTCATGCCCTGGTGACCCATGGCGATGCCATCGGTGACGGTGATGGTGCAGAATTCGCGCGGCGTGCCGCTGGCGGCCGCGACGCCCTTCTTGACCACCTGCGCCTGGCGCATCAGCGAAATGTTGCAGGGCGCCGCCTCGTTCCAGCAGGAGGCGACCCCGACCAGCGGCTGCGCAATCTCGGCCGCCGACAAACCCATGGCATAGAGATAGGAACGATGCGGCGCACGCGCCGGACCGACGGTCACATAGCGGCTAGGGAGCTTAGCCTTGGAGATGACTTTGGCGTCCATACTCTTCCTTGCCCCATCTTCCCTGCAAATGGGGCGGAGCGGCCTGCCCCCTCGCCGAGCCTTTTGGCGCGTGTCCCGAGACAAGATCGAGGTGCGCCGGGTTTATGGCGGGAAATGGGCAATTTCCTCAGCCTGACCTCTACCGCAGGGGTTGTTCAGAAAGTGTTGCCAAAACGTCACAATAGCAGGAGGGCGACAACAGCGCGGCTTATGTGCACGCGGCCTATATG
The DNA here is from genome assembly GCF_003998535.1 of Mesorhizobium sp. M7A.F.Ca.AU.002.02.1.1. NCBI lineage: Bacteria > Pseudomonadati > Pseudomonadota > Alphaproteobacteria > Hyphomicrobiales > Phyllobacteriaceae > Mesorhizobium > Mesorhizobium sp. M7A.F.Ca.AU.002.02.1.1. The sequence goes on from NZ_RZPB01000470.1 coordinate 3,124, forward strand.
AATGGCGCACGGGCAAGAGCCGCCCAAATGAAAAAGGCCGGGTATTGCCCGGCCTTTTTGTAAAATTCTCAACAGGTTAGAACTTGATCTTGATACCGCCGGAAAATGCCGTGACCAGATCGTTGCCAAAATCGTAGGTGGCGTCGTCACCAATAATTTTTCCGTTCTCGCCAATCACTATGCCGGAATGACCACTGGTGAGCACACCGACTGCACCGGCCAGGCGAACCTCAATGTTGGGCTTCGGCGTATAAGCGACGCCGCCACCCAGCGTCCAGGTGTCGGTCTGCGCGCCGAAGCCATGCGAGGTGCCGCGATCCCAAGTCAACTGACCGGCTCCACTCCACTGATCGTTGAACTTGTGGCCGATACCACCTGATACGGTCCAGCCATCACGATACATCAGGTCAAGGGAGGTTGCCTCTGCCGGGCCGTTGGTGAAGCAAAGTGAGGACGGAGCCCCCACCGGGCAGATAGGAACGCTCTGCAGCAAACTCCAGTTCACCCACTTGATCGAACCGAAGGCAAGCCAGCCGGGAGCGATACCCGACTGCAACTTCAGCTCCACGGAATCAGGCATGTACTGTGTTGATCCGTAAATATCGGTAACGCCTCTGCCAATACTGGTGAGGTCGAGCGCACCCGAGATATTGTCGAGCTTGACTTTCGAATTGTAGACAAGGCTCGCGCGCAACGCGATGTCGGGGATTTCATAAGCGACGCCTGCGCGCCAACCCCAGCCACTGGCCTCGAGATCGACACGGCCTGTCAATGCTGGGAGTACGTTTACCAAGCTTTCTTTGAATCCCGAGATGTCTTGGTAAAACAGCCCGCCGATAAAACGAAGTTGGCCCTTGCCCGCATCAAATTTATAAGAGCATGTACCAGCGTAGTTGTTGCTCTTGATATCGGTTTCCGTATTGGAAAGCGCACCATTCCACATGCCAGGTGCGGTATGCGCGCCCCAGGGCTGCGAATAATCGACCATACAATCCACGCCTTGCACGACCTGGACCTTCATTCCCACGCGCGGAACCCAATAGCCCTCGGCTCCGTCGGCCGAGGTGCCCAAGCCGAGATCGGCTCCGCCTGGACCGCGCGCATTCTCGTACTTGCGGTCCGGCATCACATAGGTCGCTTCCGCTTCGGTCGCGAACGGAGCCGGATCGAACAGCAGATCGATATCGTAGCCGCCACGCTCCAGGCCGCCGGCATGTGCCGGATTCATCGCCGTCCCGATCAAAGCCAGCGAAAAGCAGCCCGCCCCCAGCAGCGCCTTCAGTCGCAGAATAGTCATGAAATGTCCTCCCCGAATTCGAGTGCACCAAGCTAGAACCAATTCAGGTTAACGGTGCAACAACGAATTCGCGGGCGTACATGTACACACTGGCCAGCCGCATTTTCGAGGAAATGCAACCGGGTGCGGCAAGGCCGAAAAATGGTCTGTGAAGGCTGAGCGGCTCTCAAAAAACAGGGAGAACCATCCAAAAAGGCTCGAAAACAGGCCTTTTTTGGGCTCCAGGAGCCCCATTGTTACATTATGGCAACAATGGGGCTAAAACTTCCGTTTACGTCAATATTAACGCAACGGAATGCTGATTTTCCAGGCGGAAAACCAGCATTTTAGAGGGGTCTAAAGTCTCCCGAATCTACCCTCAGCCGGCGTCGCGAACCCTGGCCAGCGCGCCGGCCGAGATCGTCGATGCCGAGCGTGAAAAGCTCGCCGAATACCGCGATGCACAGGACAAGCTGTCGATCGCGCTGGCCA
>NZ_RZPB01000471.1:0-4887 GCF_003998535.1 Mesorhizobium sp. M7A.F.Ca.AU.002.02.1.1
ACTGCTCCGAAAGTTCCTCGGACTTGCGGGCGAAATCCGTTCCTGACCAGAGAAGCGATGAAATGTCTTTCGGACGCTCATCCCATACCGGCGAGACGAGCGCCTCGGCAGGAAGTCCAGGCGCGGACGCGAGAAGCTCAGCGCGATCTTCTATCTCGCCGCTGTCGCTGAGAATTTTCGGAGGCTCGGCCTTGATCCGCTCAGCGATACCGACCAGTTTGGCGTGCAGTGCCTTGGCTTGGTCCAGCAACGCCGCGATGCGTGGGACGAGCCTCTCAATGGTCGTTGGAAGAACGACATCCAGGCCAACTCCCCGCCACGGGTGGTGGATCGGCAAGCCGATCTCGTTGATCCGCTGAGAGACCTCATCGAGCAATTTGCGACGTTGCGAAACGCCGTCAGTTGTCCAGCTTGTGGCATCCGTAAGTTCGATGTCCACTGGTTTCTGACCGACCTGCCTTAGTCGGGTTAGCTGGCCGAGAACCTGATAAGGAGTGAGTTCGGACGCTCCGAACGCAACGTGCATTCGTGCAGCATGTGCGTTGAGTTTATCGCGAGCCTCCAGCAAGCGATCAGTTAGGGAAGAAGGAAGCTGGCCCCTGGGCGATCCGAGTTGCCAGGTTCGCCGCAGCTCCTCTAGCATCATGCGCTTGTTCGCCTTGTTACTATGCAGCTCAAGGCAGGCGTCCCCCACCCCAGCAGTGTCAAGCCGTCGCTTGACGACCTCCAGCGCTGCCATCTTTTCGGCCACGAACAGCACGGTCTTTCCGTCGGCAACGGCCGACCCAATAATGTTTGCGATCGTCTGCGATTTTCCTGTCCCAGGCGGACCTTGGATAACGAGGTCGCGACCTTTTCTGACGTCATGGATCGCCAGTGTCTGAGAACTGTCACTGTCGACGATATGCAACATTTCGGCGGGCGCAATGTGCGGATCAATCGCTATGTCGTCCGACATAAGCGGCTCGCGTGTTTCGAAACCATCTGAAAGAAGCGAGCGGATCTTCGGTTGTTCGATAATCTTTGCGCCATCGGGCCAGAGATCCGGATCCAGATCACGGTACATCAAGAACTTCGCAAACGAGAAGAAGCCGAGCACCATATCGTCGCGAAGCACCTCCCAACCCTCTTTGGTCGAAATTGCTTCGGCAACGGCATCGAGATAGGCCGAGACGTCGAAGTCATCTCCCACCTCAAAACGCGGCAGAGCGAGCTTGTGAATGCGGTCGAGATAGAGTTCCAAGGAGAGGTTTGCGGTAAGATCTTCCGGCCGGGCTCGTAGGCGGAATTTTTCTCCAGCGGCCCCTCGCTCAAGCCGAACCGGCACCAAAATGAGGGGGGCCTGACGGATGTTCTCTTTGTTGTTCGGGTCAATCCACTTCAGCATTCCAAGGGCCAGAAAGAGGATATTGACGCCCTGCTCTTCCTCGAGTGTGCGGGCATCATGGTAGAGATCAAGGAGCCGCCGCTGCAGCCCAGTTGGGGTCATACGCGTCTGCAGCTTGGTGTCCGAGTGCCGCGCGGATATCCCTCTGTTATCGACTCCATCGTCCTCTGGTTGGGCGAGAGCGACGGGGGAATAGTCGATCTCTTCGTCTGGAGGGCTGCTTTCATCCTGGCCCGCTTTCGGCCTATCGGGCTTGCCGGCCAGGAAGGTAAAAGCCTTTCCTTCGGTCACCAGCAATCGATAAATTTCGGACGACTTCTCATCGACGATATCGATCGTCTTCGCGCTCTTGGAAAACCGCGGCACATTCAAAAGTCGATTGCGGGCGGAAAGATCGAGCAACTCCATCCTGGCGCGCTCGAGTTTCTCCTTTAGAGGGAGATCGCTTTGGAAGACTGACTGTTTTACGTCCAAGACTTACATCCCCTTTGAAAGGAGAACCAGCTAGAGCCCGCGTAGAGCGTTCGCGCAAGAAAAAACAGCCGTGTTCAATTAGAAACGACTGCGATCACTTCTGGACACCGTCCAATATTGCGACGTGTGATATGGGTCAGAGCCTGCATTCTTGGCCCCCTTTGCCTAGTCGCTATCCGACGAGGATTCTCGCTCCCTGCCCCCGTATTTAGCCGCCTCCACAATGTCTTTTTCTGACACAGAGAGTCCGTTGCGGACCCGAATGGCTCCCGCACTTGGAACGCGGTCCAATTCAGATCCAGTCTTTGCCTTATCCTTCTGGGGCTTAACCTCCGGCGGCGGGTCTTTCGAAAATGTCATGCGTAGGTCCTACTCGTCCAAATCTAAATGCATCCGCCTGTGAGCCTCAAGCCGCTTTCCTGGTCATACAAAGAAAACGCCGCGCCCAATCAATCCACCGTCTCTCGTGGTTCCGCATTCTGATTGGCGCTTTAACATTCATCACTATTAGCGCCTGGCATTTAGTATCCTCCCTCTACTGGTTTTTTTAGCCGATAAGTAATAGATCGGGATTTCACTGCAGAAGTCCGGAGCCATGAAGTGACTGACGAAATCAAAAATACGGCCACCGCGCTGATGGAGCTTACCGCCGATATCGTTGCGGCTTATGTGAGCAAGAATTCAGTGCCGGTCTCCTCATTGCCGGACCTTATTGCCAGCATCAATTCGTCATTAGCGCGTATCGGCCAGCCGTCCGAACCGGAAAAACCCGACCAAGTTCCCGCGGTCAACCCCAAGCGCTCAGTCACTCCAGACTACATCGTCTGCCTCGAAGACGGCAAAAAGTTCAAGTCCCTCAAGAGACACTTGAACACGCATTTTGGACTGACGCCCGACGCCTATCGCCAAAAATGGGGCCTCTCCAACGATTACCCCATGGTCGCGCCTAACTATTCAGCCAATCGCTCCAGATTGGCAAAATCGATTGGCCTCGGTCGCACAGCAGCCGCGCCCAAGAAAGCAGCAGCCAAGAAGTCAAAGACGCGCTAGCAAAACATTTGGCAGCTTCGCAAAGGATCGAAAATTGAATCGCGATCGCTATTCCCATCGCCGCAGCTCGCGGCCAAGACGCGGCCGGGTTTCAATTATGCGCAAGCGTTTCTTTTCACATAAATCATTAGCCGCGATCCTGGTGATCACGCTAGCAGTGGGCGCTTATGTCACCTCCTACTTTACAGGGTGGGGCAACCAGATCGCGGGACCCAATACAGCAAGCGCACTCGGGTCAAAACCGAAGCCTATCGTCGGCGTAGCGTCCATCGTTGACGGGGACACGATCGAGATCCACGGACAGCGTATTCGTTTCAATGGCATCGACGCACCTGAAAGCAGCCAAAACTGCAGCGACGCAAGCGGGCAAGAATACCCATGCGGCCGCAAATCCGCAGAAGCACTGGACATCTTCCTCAGTCAATCCCGACCCATCCAGTGCAACTTTGTTTCGTGGGATCGTTACAACCGCTTCGTTGGTGATTGTCAGCGGGCGGACGGTGCTAGCATTGCGTCTTGGATGGTCGAACAGGGTTATGCCCTGGATTGGCCTCGATACAGCCATGGTAGTTACGCGTCACAACAGGCAGATGCCCAAAGGGCCAAGATTGGCATCTGGGTTGGCACTTTCACAGCCCCTTGGGATTGGCGAGCAACACATGCAGCCAACAATAAACCCGGTAATGACACATCCTACGGCCTTACAGGCCGTCGCCAAATAGCTCAGAGCTATTCGTGTCAACCGCGTCGCTATTGTAAGCAAATCTCCTCATGCGATGAGGCGCGCTGGTATCTCAATAACTGTAGCTGGGGACCCAAATTGGACCGGGACGGCGACGGAATTCCGTGCGAAGGCATTTGCTGACCAAGCCAATTCCTTAGCGCGCTTTCAGCAAGCCGGACTGGCCACCAGCGTTTCGGTGCATTTGCGCGAGTGCCAATAGAGCCTGGCAAAAGGGCTGGCTGACGTTTGTCTTGGAAAATTCCACCAGCTCGTTGAGCCCGGATGGGCTAGAAAACCGCAAGGCTTCGTAGCGACAGACAGGGATCTGCCGATTATCTCTGAAGCGTTTGTCGGGTCCGCCATTCTTATTGGGATGAGCCCAGGTATAGCTCACGATCTCAGCATCAGATGGAACTTTGCCGGTCTCAATAAAATTGCTGGGGGCAAATTGCGTCCTGAGGTCTCCATACCCAACGGCACCGTACTGGTTTCCGTCCTTCACCAAAATCATGTCTGGCATGAAATAAAGGATTTGCCGGCCGACGTGTATCGACGGTGGTGTGACATTGCTGCGAACAACCGTCGGCAAGGAAGCTTGGAGCGTCGTCGACTTTTTATCGACCAACATCGTGGCTCCCGCATTGCGCTTCCAAGTCGTCAGATCCTCTATCTTGCCACCAGCCGCGACATGCCAACTCGCCGCGCAGCGTGTGAGCGTGTCAAAGGCGGCGACAAGTCGCCCGTAGGCCGCCTCCGCGTCCTGCTCCAAATCATAGTAGAGCACGCTCACCCGGCGGTAGCTGTCCAACCAGTTGCCAATAAGCATGCCCGGCAAAAAGGCAGCAATACCGATCAGCGCCACCCCACCTCCCAGCATTGCGCCTGCGATCAATCCGGCGATCCCAAACAGCACGGCCAGGATGAGCGACATTCGCGTCTGCGATTGCCTCGCATTGATTTCATCAAGCACATTGGCAAATGTCTCATCACGCATCTCGATCACATCGGCGGACTCGATTTCTCTCATCACGACGCCACCGCTGACATATTCCACGGGTGAGGATGTTGGATGGGGCTTTGGCCCAGATGGGAATTCAGACAGTTGCAGCGTCTGCTTGGCGCTGCGCTTTCCCAAAGTGCCTCGGTAGTAGAGACCGCCGACGCCTGCATGAATATAATGCCCTCGTGGGCCAGTCCCGATACGAAGACCTTGCACGCCAACGGACGCGCCAACCCCGCCAGACGAGAAGTT
>NZ_RZPB01000472.1:0-4878 GCF_003998535.1 Mesorhizobium sp. M7A.F.Ca.AU.002.02.1.1
AGACAGGTATGATGGCCTCGCCATCCGCTCGGCGACCAAGGTCACCGAAAAGCTGATCAACGCCGCTACCAATCTCAAAGTCATCGGCCGCGCCGGCATCGGCGTCGACAATGTCGATATCCCGGCGGCAAGCCGCAAGGGCATCATCGTGATGAACACGCCCTTCGGCAACTCGATCACCACAGCCGAACATGCGGTGGCGATGATCTTTGCGCTGGCGCGCCAGATCCCTGAAGCCAACGCCTCGACCCATGCCGGCAAATGGGAAAAGAACCGCTTCATGGGCGTCGAGATCACCGGCAAGACGCTGGGCGTCATCGGCTGCGGCAACATCGGTTCGATCGTCGCGACGCGCGGCGTTGGCCTCAAGATGCACGTCATCGCCTTCGATCCGTTCCTGTCGGACAGCCGTGCCGAGGAGCTTGGCGTCGACAAGGTCGAGCTCGACGAGCTGTTCGCCCGCGCCGATTTCATCACCCTGCACACGCCGCTGACCGACAAGACGCGCAACATCATCGATGCCGCGGCGATCGCCAAGATGAAGAAGGGCGTGCGCATCATCAATTGCGCACGCGGCGGTCTGATCGTCGAGGCCGATCTGGTCGCAGCGCTGAAGAGTGGCAAGGTGGCCGGCGCTGGCGTCGACGTCTTCGAGGTCGAACCGGCCGAGAACAACGAACTGTTCGGCATGGAGAATGTGGTGGCGACGCCGCATCTCGGCGCCTCGACGACGGAGGCCCAGGAGAATGTCGCGCTGCAGGTTGCCGAGCAGATGGCCGACTATCTGATCAAGGGCGCCGTCTCCAACGCCATCAACATGCCGTCGATCACCGCCGAGGAGGCGCCGCGGCTGAAGCCGTTCGTCAAGCTCGCCGAGGTGCTCGGCGCCTTTGTCGGCCAGGTCACCGAGGATCCGATCAAGGAGGTGGAGATCCTGTTCGACGGCTCGACCGCGACGATGAACACGCGCGCGCTGATCAGTGCAGCACTCGCCGGGCTGATCCGGCCTCAGGTCTCGGACGTCAACATGGTGTCGGCGCCGATCATGGTGAAGGAGCGCGGCATCATCGTGGCCGAGGTCAAGCGCGACAAGTCGGGCGTGTTCGACGGCTATATCAAGCTGACGGTGAAGACCGAGCACATGACGCGCTCGATCGCCGGCACATGCTTCTCGGATGGCAAGCCACGCTTCATCCAGATCAAGGGCATCAACCTCGATGCCGAGGTCGGCCAGCACATGCTCTACACCACCAATGCGGACGCGCCGGGCATCATCGGCCTGCTCGGCACCGTCTGCGGCGAGAATGGCGTCAACATCGCCAACTTCCAGCTCGGCCGCAACCGGCCGGGCGGCGATGCCATAGCGCTGCTCTATCTCGACGCGCCGTTCCCGGAAGCCGTGCTGGAAAAGGTCAAGGCGCACAAGTCGATCGACTCGGCCAAGCGGCTGCAGTTCGACGTCAACGCGATGTGATTGAGGACAGGCGGTCGCCGACCCACCTCGTTGACGCCGGCCGCCGCGGCGGCCGGTTCATGTCAACTCGTCCGAGCCATCGGAGACACCCACGCGATGTCGGTAGACCAGTTCCCAGCCCTTCCAGCCCGTAAACAGCAAGATGAGAACCACGATCAGCGATAGGACGATGCCGGTTGGCATCACGGCCGCCGCTCCGCCGGCATACCGCGAGTACCAGTTGTAAAGCTCGATCAACACGACGAGTACATTGCCGCCGGCATGGAGCCATGCCGTCGTGAGATTGCGGACCTGCACATCGCCGAGAACATCCGTCAAGCCAGCAAGCGCAGCCAGGGCAGCCATGATCAGGCCTGCGCCGAGAAGCCAAAGCGACCCGGTGACCCATCCAGGATCGGCTGTTCGCCAGAAGATAAGGTCGCAAACGAAGGTGCCGACAAAAAAGGCAATCGGAAACGGAATCAGCATCGGGTGGATAGGGTGACCAGCAATGCTTGCCGTGCTGCGAGGGTTGTGGCTCATCATGTCGCCTCCCTGGCGTTCAAACTCCGCTGGAGGTGAAATGTTCCAAGTAGGGGACGCGGCAGGATTCATGCCGCTGTTTCCGCGCCATTGGCGAAGTCCAGGCCGTTCGCGTGATTACCGCGACGGCGGAGGGCGTCAGCCGCCAAATGTCATCCGCGGTGGTCCGCCACCGCCATCTTGCGCCCGCTGTATTCGGCAAGCCCGATGCCGCCCAGCACGAGCACCAAGGCCAGCGCCTGATAGAGCTGGAACGTCTCGCCGACGATCAGCACCGACAGCAGCGTGCCGAAGATCGGCACCAGATTGATGAACAGGCCGGCGCGGTTGGCGCCGATCAGCTCGTTGCCCCTGATGTAGAAGATCTGCGAAACGACCGATGCGCCGATCGCCGTATAGACGATGACGGTCCAGCCGCGCGCGTCGGGCATGATGACCTTGCCGGCGAGGACCTCCCACAGGAAGAACGGCAACGAGGTGACGAGTGCCGAAACCGACAGGGCCAGCATCAGGCTCTGCCAGTGCATCACCGGCTTCAGCCGCAACCCCACCGAATAGCCGCTGTAGAGAAAGACTGCGACCAGCATGATGGCGTCACCGAAATTGAGTTCCAGCGTCAACAGCCGGCGCGGGTCGCCATGGCAGGCGGTGAGGATCACGCCGGCGACGGTCAGCACGACGCCGACAATCTGCGCCCAGTTCACGCGCAGGCGGAAGAAGACGAAATTGGCAGTCATGATCAGGATCGGCATCGCCGCCTGTTCGATCGAGACATTGATCGCTGTCGTGTAGTTGAGCGCCGTGTAGAAGATGGTGTTGAACAGGGTGAAGCCGCTGGCGCCGAGGGCGACCAGCACGAACCAGTGCTTGCGGACTACCGGCCAGTCCTTCTGGATGGTCTTCCAGCCGATGGGCAGCATGATCGCCACGGCCAGCACCCAGCGCAGGAAGACCAGCGTCATCGGCGAGACGTGATCGACCGCCAGCTTGCCGGCCACCGAATTTCCACCCCAAAGCAAGGTGGTGAGCAGCAGGAATATGTAGGCGCTTCGATGCATCGCGGGATTCCAGTCGCCGGAGCTGCGGTGTTTGCCGGCCTATTGCCCTCGCTCGCCCAAGTAAATGATGTCAAAGCCGAAAATTGTTGTGCCTCAGGGCATTTTCGACGGCAAAGAAAGGTCGCGCTCGCGAGGTCTTGACGTTATAGAGGCCTGTCGTTTCGAACCATATTCAAGCCGCTTGGCGGCGTCTCAAGGGAAAAGAAACATGGCCAATGTGGTGGTCGTCGGCTCGCAGTGGGGTGACGAAGGCAAGGGCAAGATCGTCGACTGGCTGTCGGAGCGCGCCGATGTCGTGGTGCGTTTCCAGGGCGGCCACAATGCCGGCCATACGCTGGTCGTCGACGGCAAGGTCTACAAGCTGTCGTTGCTTCCGTCGGGCGTCGTGCGCCACGGCAAGCTGTCCATCATCGGCAATGGCGTCGTGTTCGACCCGCACGCTTTCGTCGCCGAGGTGGCAAAACTCAAGGCGCAAGGTGTCGAAGTAGCGCCGGATCGCCTGAAAATAGCCGAAAACACAGCGCTTATCCTGTCCCTGCATCGAGAGCTGGACGGATTTCGTGAGGACGCCGCATCCAATTCCGGGACGAAGATTGGCACGACCCGTCGCGGCATCGGCCCCGCCTATGAGGACAAGGTGGGCCGGCGCGCGGTCAGGGTGATGGATTTGGCGGATTTGGAAACACTGCCCTTGAAAATCGACAGGCTGCTGACGCACCACAATGCGCTGCGTCGCGGGCTTGGTCATGCGGAAGTCACGCATGACACGATCATGCAGGAACTAACCTCGGTCGCCGACGACATCCTGCCCTATATGGACCGGGTCTGGAAGATCCTCGACGACAAGCGCCGGGCTGGCGAGCGCATCCTGTTCGAGGGCGCGCAGGGCACACTGCTCGATATCGACCACGGCACCTATCCGTTCGTGACCTCGTCGAACACGGTTGCCGGACAGGCTGCCGCCGGCTCCGGCGTTGGCCCGGGCGCCATCGGCTATGTGCTCGGCATCACCAAGGCCTATACGACACGCGTCGGCGAGGGTCCGTTCCCGACCGAGCAGAAGAACGAGGTCGGCGAATTCCTCGGCACGCGCGGCCATGAATTCGGCGTCGTCACCGGTCGCAAGCGCCGCTGCGGCTGGTTCGACGCGGTGCTGGTGCGCCAGGCCGTCGCGGTCAACGGCATCAAGGGCATCGCGCTGACCAAGCTCGACGTGCTTGACGGGCTGGACGAGATCAAGGTCTGCACCGGTTACCGTCTCGACGGCGAGATGATCGATTATCTGCCGGCCAGCCAGGGCGCGCAGGCACGTGTCGAACCGGTCTACGAGACGCTCGAGGGCTGGAAAGGCACCACTGCCGGCGCGCGCAGCTGGAATGATCTGCCGGCCCAGGCGGTCAAGTATGTCCGCTACATCGAGGAGCTCATCGGCGCACCGGTCGCGCTCCTTTCCACCAGCCCGGAACGCGACGACACGATACTTGTGACCGATCCGTTTCAAGACTAGTTTCTGAGCCTTTCCGGGCATCGCGGCTGATTTGCGGGGGCCGACGCGGAAGCAAAATACAGGTCGACTGAAGCATGGCAGATTTCGTTGCTATTCTGAAAAACGCGCTCGACAAGCATGGCGACGAGACGCCGGAAAAGCGTACGCGCATCTATGCCAGCGTTCGCACCATGCTAGCGAAGAAGCTTGGTGAACGTTCGCCGCCGTGGGCTCCCGAAGCCATAGCCACGCAGATGCGTTCGCTGGAAGACGCCATTACAAGCGTCGAGCGCGATTATGCCAAGAGCGTGCCGGAGACCGACCCGCTCGCGGAGCTG
>NZ_RZPB01000473.1:0-4875 GCF_003998535.1 Mesorhizobium sp. M7A.F.Ca.AU.002.02.1.1
CTTCGGAGCGGCATGCGAATGCAACGCACGTGCCGCCGACAGCGCCGAGAGCAGTTGTCCGATCGTGCGCCGGACCGGATGCGCGCGCGGCGCGAAGCTCGGCGCCTCGAGCCTGGCATAGGCGCGCATCTCGCCGAGCGTCTGGGTATCCGTGACCAGCTTTCGGTGCAGCGCGGACAGCGTTGCCGGGTCGCCGCCGGAGAACGCACCGCCGGCATAGGTGGCAAGATCGAGGATGCAGCGTTTCAGGCGCGAGACGATGGCGTCGCTGGCCAGTTTTGGCAGGATCAGCCGGCTGGTCAGGCCGGCGCAGACGATGCCGAGCACGATCTCGGCACAGCGCGCGACAGCGAGGTCGACGACGAGATGCGGCTGTCCGAAAGCGGGCAGGCCGATGATCATTGCGGTGTAGCCGGCCAGGGCGGCGCCATAGGCTTCCGGATTGCGCAGCAGCGACGAGACGAAGGTGCAGATGCCGATCCAGACGGCAAGCACAGTCACCAGCACCCAGGGGTTGGTGCCGAAAACGGTGGTGATGCCGATCGCGGCGATGCCGCCGACCAGCGTGCCGAGCAGCCGGTAGAAGCCCTTCGCCAGCACCATGCCGGCAACCGGCTGGGCGACGATGAACACCGTCATCATGGCCCATTGCGGATGGTCGAGCTTCAGCGCATAGGCTGCCAGCAGCGCGATCAAGCCGGCTGAAACGGTGCGCAAGGCAAAGATCCAGTCGGAGCGCGTCGGCTGCGTCAACCCGGCTAAACTCGTCCCGAAATAGCCTTTCAGCCGCGTCCTGGTCACATGCTCGTCTCCGCAGCTGGAGCCTTGTTATGGACCGGCTGGCGGCTAGATATCCAGCACTTCCGTCTCGGCGAATTCGGCGCGTTCCTGGATGAACCGGAAGCGGGCCTCCGGCTTCGTGCCCATCAACGCATCGACGGCGTCCTTGGTCGCCGTCTCGGCGTCGATTACATCGATCCTGAGCAGCGTTCGCTTCCTCGGATCCATGGTGGTTTCCTTGAGCTGGGCGGCCATCATCTCGCCCAGACCCTTGAAGCGGCCCAGTTCCACCTTGCCGCGCCCGGTGAATTCGGTGCGCAGGAGCTCGTCCTTGTGGGCGTCGTCTCGGGCATAGGCGACCTTGCCGCCTTGCCTGATCGAGTAAAGCGGCGGCACGGCGAGATAGAGATGGCCGCCACGCACCAGCGCCGGCATCTCCTGATAGAAGAAGGTGATCAGCAGCGAGGCGATATGGGCGCCGTCGACATCGGCGTCGGTCATGATGATCACGCGGTCGTAGCGCAGATCCTCATCGCGGTACTTCGAACGCGTACCGCAGCCGAGCGCCTGGATCAGGTCCGAAATCTGTTGGTTGGCCGCCAGCTTATCGTTGCCGGCGCTGGCGACGTTGAGGATTTTGCCGCGCAATGGCAGCACGGCCTGGCTGGCGCGGTCGCGCGCCTGCTTGGCCGAGCCGCCGGCCGAGTCGCCTTCGACGATGAACAGTTCTGCACCGGCCGCGGCATTCTGCGTGCAGTCGGCGAGCTTGCCCGGCAGCCGCAGCTTGCGCACCGCGCTCTTGCGCGACACTTCCTTTTCCTGGCGCCGGCGCACCCGCTCGTCGGCGCGTGCGATCACCCATTCGAGCAGCTTCGAGGCTTCCTGCGGATTGTCGGCCAGCCAATGGTCGAACGGATCGCGGATCGCGGTCTCGACAATTCGAATTGCCTCGATCGTCGCCAGCCTGTCCTTGGTCTGTCCGACGAATTCCGGCTCGCGGATGAACACCGACAGCATGCCCGCCGCCGAGATCATGACGTCTTCCGAGGTGACGATCGACGCGCGCTTGTTGCCGACGAGGTCGGCATAGGCGCGCAGGCCTCGCGTCAAAACGTTGCGGAAGCCGGCCTCGTGGGTGCCGCCTTCGCCGGTCGGGATGGTGTTGCAGTAGGAATTGATGAAGCCGTCGCCGCCGAACCAGGTCACCGCCCATTCGAGCGAGCCGTGGCCGCCCTGTTTCTCGCTCTTGCCGGCGAAAATCTCGCGCGTTACCTGGAAGTCGTCGCCGAGCGATGCCTTGAGATAGTCCTTCAGGCCGCCGGGAAAATGGAATTCCGCCTTGGCCGGCGTCTGGTCTTTTTCCTTGATCAGCGACGGATCGCAGGTCCAGCGGATTTCGACGCCGCCGAACAGATAGGCTTTCGAGCGCGTCATACGGTAGAGCCGCGCCGGTTCGAACGCCGCGCCCTTGCCGAAAATCTGCTCGTCGGGGTGGAAGCGGATCTTTGTGCCGCGCCGGTTGTGGACCTCGCCCAACTGTTCCAGGCCGGTCACGGGAACGCCGCGCGAGAATTTTTGCCGATAGAGTTGCCGTCCCCGCGCGACCTCGACCTCGAGATGGTCCGACAGCGCGTTGACCACGGATACGCCGACGCCATGCAGGCCGCCTGATGTCTCGTAAACCTTGGAGTCGAACTTGCCGCCCGAATGCAGCGTCGTCATGATCACTTCAAGCGCCGGCTTCTTGAACTTCGGGTGCGGATCGATCGGGATGCCGCGGCCATTGTCGGTCACGGCGAGATAGCCGTCGGCCGAAAGCTCGACATCGATGAAGGTGGCGTGGCCGGCAACCGCTTCGTCCATCGAATTGTCGATGACCTCGGCGAACAGATGGTGCATCGCCTTGTCGTCCGTGCCGCCGATATACATGCCTGGCCGGCGGCGCACCGGCTCCAGCCCTTCCAGCACCTCGATGTCGGCGGCGCTATAGCCCTCGCTGCCGTCCTTGGTCGAGGCAGGACGCTTGGTGGCTTGCACCACCAGTGGATCCGCCGGGCGCGCAGCGGTACGCACCGGCTGCGGCTGCTTGTCCATATTGCCGAAGAGATCGTTGCTGTCGTCCATGCCTGCCATAGGTTCCGGTGCTGCGAATCACCTCGCGATACTGCCACGCTTTTCAGCGCCAAGCGACCGAGGTTCCTGTTCCGTTCGGGGATCTGGGCCCTCTTACCCCAAAACCATTCGATAACCAAGCCGGCGGAAATAGATCCGATACCAACGCCCGGGATTCCTGATTCTTTAACAATGCCGCCTAACGTGAGCCCAACTAAATAAGAAACTGCTGATATCAGGGGTTTAGGCGTGAGGGGCAAGGCCATATCGATGATCGGCATCGCCGCCGTTTTCGGCGCGATCTCGATCTTTGCCGCGGATTTCTGGGTCAAAAGCCAGGCCAAGGCCGATTCCGAAGAGAAGACGTCGTCGATTCCGGCACCTGTCGTGCCGAAAGTCGAATTCAAGACCATCGTGGTGGCGAATGCCCCGTTGCGCTACGGCATGGAGCTCGACCGCGCGCAGCTCAGCGAAATCCCGTGGTCGCAAGAGTCCGTGCCGCAGGGCGCCTTCACCACCATCAATGCGTTGCTCGCCGACGGCAGCCGCGTGGTGCTGTCGCCGATCGAGGTCAACGAACCGGTGCTGCTGGCCAAGCTGTCCGGCCCGAATGGCCGCGCGACGCTCTCCAACATGATGACGCCCGGAATGCGGGCGGTCACCATCCGCACCGACGAGATCGCCGGAGTCGGCGGCTTCGTCACGCCCGGTGACCGCGTTGACGTGGTGCTGACGCGCGATGCCGGCGAAATTCAGGAAGTGGCCAAGAATGCGCAAGGCGCTGCCGGTTCCACCATCGCCGCCGAGATCGTTGTCGCCGATGCCAAGGTGCTGAGCGTCGGGCAGGGCGCCGACGAGCGCCAGACGACGCCGCAGATTTCCAATTCGGTGACCATCGAGGTGACGACGGACGGCGCGCAGAAAGTAGCGCTGGCCCGCACCGTCGGCACGCTCTCGCTGTCGCTTCGGTCCGCCAGCGAAGGCGCTGACGGCAAGAGCGGCGTCACCACCATCTCCTCCTTCGGCGGATCGGTCGCCTCGAATGTGCAGGCCGCGGCCGGCTCGGTGTTCGACGCCGTCACCAAGGAGCCGGAGAAACCGAAGTTCAAGACGGTCATCGTAACGCGCGGCACGAAGGCCGAGGAATACCAGGTTCCTTCGCGGGACCAGAAATAAACCAGTGGGGACTGGGTGAGGGACGGGACAATGTTCGGGCTGTTCATATATCGGGTCATGACGCGGTTGCGCGTTTTGCGCGCCGTGGCTGTCGCGTCTTCGCTGGCCGCTGCGGTGATGCTGGCCTTGGGCGCCTCGGCGGCGAGAGCTGACAACGACGTCGTCTACGTGTCGTCGACCAAGAATGCGTCAATCAAGGTTGCCAAGGGCAAGCCGAAGACGATCATCACCAGTGCTGCCTTCTACCAGATCGTCATCGGCGATCCGGAGATCGCCAACGTCAATCCGCTGACCGACAAATCCTTCTATGTGCTCGGCAACAATCTCGGCACCACCGGGATTGCGCTGTTCGATGAGAAAAAGCAGCTTGTCGGCACCGTCGACATCGAGGTGACGCTCGACACCGACCAACTGGCCAGCACCATTCGCGCCAGCGTGCCGGATGCCAGGATCAAGGTCGGATCGGCCAATGGCCGTGTCGTGCTGTCGGGCGAGGCCGACGATGCCGTCGCCGCCGAAAAGGCAAACAAGATCGCGACGCGCTTTTCCGGTGCCGAGGAGGTGATCAACTCGGTCAACATCTCATCTTCGCAGCAGGTCCAGCTCAACGTCCGCTTTGTCGAGATCAACCGCCAGGCGGGCCAGGATCTGGGTGCCAAATACGCCGCCAATTTCGCCTATGGCCTTGGCGGCCGCGACGTCTCGATCGATCCGGGCACAGTGCCGGCGGCCGGTACTGGCGAGATCATCGGTCGTCTCCTATCGAACGGCGTATCGATCGATATTGCCATCAAGGCGCTGGAGGAG
>NZ_RZPB01000474.1:0-4864 GCF_003998535.1 Mesorhizobium sp. M7A.F.Ca.AU.002.02.1.1
GCGCTGGCGCCGGAGAGCCGCCGCGACCAGGGCCTCTGCCTCAACCTGCCGGTCGGCTTCAACCTCAACCTGCCGATCTACAAGCGCATCTCGAACAATCTGCTGATTTCGAGCACGCAGGAGAAGACGCAGGCCGATCGCCAGATCGCCGATCTGCGCATCAAGACACCGACACGTGGCGCGCTGGCATCCAGCCTGTCGGGCGGCAACCAGCAGAAGATCGTCATCGGCAAATGGCTGGCGCACGGCGCCAAGCTGTTCATCTTCGACGAACCGACCGTCGGCGTCGATGTCGGCACCAAGGCCGAGATCTACCGCCTGTTCGGCGCGCTTTTGTCAAAGGGCGCCGGCATCATCCTGATCTCGTCCTATCTGCCGGAAGTCTATGAACTCGCCGATACGCTGCATGTGTTCCGGCGCGGCAAACTGGTGGCGACGCACGGTTTTCACGCCGCCAGCCACGAGGATATTCTCACTCAGGCGCTCGCCGAGAAACAAGAAAAGTTGGGAGGACAGATATGAGCACCGAGGCGATCGCCGTCGAAAAACCGAAGCGCAACTATAATGTCCTGTTCGGGCTGACGCTATTGGCGCTGCTGGTTCTGCTCTGGATCCTCCTCTCCGTGACGACGACGAGCTTCGCCTCGGCCAACAACATAGCCAATCTCCTGCGCCAGGGCTCGATGATCGCCATCATGGCGGTCGGCCAGACCTTCGTCATCATCACCGGCGGCATCGATCTGTCGGTCGGCGCCGTGGTCGGCTTCGCCACCGTGGTCGTGGCCATGATGATCAATGCCGGCTTCCCCATCTGGCTCGCCATTCTGGTGACGCTGCTGGTCGGTGTCCCCATCGGCATGTTCCACGGCTTCGGTATCGTCAAGATGGGCCTGCCGCCCTTCATCATCACGCTGGCGACGTTGACCTCGCTGCGCGGCATCGGCCTTTTGATGACCAACGGCAATTCGATCAACATCAACAGCGACACCTTCACCGCCTTCTCGCGCAATTCCTTCATCGGCATCCCCAACCTGTTCTGGATGGTGATCCTGGTCGGCATTCCGGCCTATATCTTCCTGCACCACAGCCGCTGGGGCAGATACCTGTTTTCGGTCGGCTCCAACGCCGAGGCCTCGCGCCTGTCCGGCGTCAATGTCCAGCGCACCATCTACATGGCCTACACGCTGTCGGGCCTGTGCGCCGCCTTTGTCGGCGTGCTGCTGGCCGCCCGCATCGGCATCGGCAACCCGACGCAGGCCGAGGGCTGGGAACTGCAGGCGATCGCGTCGTCGGTCATCGGCGGCACCTCGCTGTTCGGCGCCGTCGGCTCGGTGCATGGGCCGCTGCTCGGCGCCTTCATCCTGGCCACCATCAACAACGGCGCCAACCTGCTCAACGTCAATTCGTTCTGGCAGCGCATCATCACCGGCGCGCTGATCATCATCATCGTCTACTTCGACGGCCTGCGCCGCCGCGGCAAGTAGCGACCCCGCAATCAACCGCCGGTCCGCCACACCAACGGGCCGGCGATTTCATGACTGGATTAGCGCATGAAAGCCGTCCTCTGCCGTTCGCCCGGCGATCTTGTCCTTGAAGACCGGCCCGCACCCGAGGCACCGCCTCCCGGCTGGGCGCTGGTGGCGGTCAGCCATGTCGGCATCTGCGGCACCGACTACCACATTTTCGAGGGCAAGCACCCGTTCCTCGCCTATCCCCGCATCATGGGTCATGAGGTCTCGGGTACCGTGATGGAGACCGGCGAAGGCGTCGAACTGGCCATTGGTGAGCCCGTCGTCGTCAACCCCTATCTTTCCTGCGGCAAGTGCATCGCCTGCCGGCACGGCAAGCCCAATTGCTGTGTCAGGATCGAGGTGCTTGGCGTGCATCGCGACGGCGCCATGTGCGAACGCATCCTGGTGCCGGCGCAAAATCTCTATCCGGCCAACGGCCTTTCGCTGGCCGACGCCGCTGCCGTCGAGTTCCTGGCCATCGGCGCGCATGCCGTGCGGCGCGCCCGCGCCGACCCCGGCGCCCACACGCTGGTCATCGGCGCCGGCCCGATCGGGCTCGGCACCGCCATCTTCGCCCGCATCGCCGGGCTCGACGTGACGCTGCTCGACATGAGCAGTGAAAGGCTCGCCTTCGCTGGAAACGAGCTTGGTTTCCAGACCCTAGACGGCTCGCGCGGCGCGGTGCCCGATCTGATCAGGGAAGCGACATCAGGCGAAGGCTTCGATGTGGTCTTCGACGCCACCGGCAACACCCAGTCGGTGCAGTCGGCCTTCGCCCATGTCGCGCATGGCGGAACGCTGGTGCTGGTCTCCGTCGTCAAGGACGACATCAGCTTTTCCGATCCGGAATTCCACAAGCGCGAGATGACGCTGATCGGCAGCCGCAACGCGCTGCGCGCCGACTTCGACCATGTCGCCGCCTCGATCCGCAACGGGGCCGTACCACTGGCCAAGCTCGTCACACACCGCACCACACTCGCCGCCACGCCGCGCGATCTGGCTCGTTGGGCGCATGAGAAATCCGGCCTGATCAAGGCTGTGATCGAGGTGGGGTTATAACATGGCAGGCGGCGAAGCCGGTCCTCAAATGCGCCGCCGCTGGCAAGTGAATGCGGCCGAGCTGGGCCGGGCACTCCCTACAGCGCCGACAGCTTCAGCTCCACCCGTTCGGCCGGAAAGCGCGACTCGGAAAACTGGATCGGCTGGCCGTCCGGCGTGACGTTGACGGCAACCGTGACCAGCACGATGGCGCCCGGCTGCAGGTCGAGGTCGGCAAGGTCCGCCGCATCGGCATGGCGCGCCGACAGCACGGTCGATTGCCTGAGATAGTCGTCTATGCCGAACCGCGCCAGCGATGCGGTGATCGAGCCTGTTTCCCCCATCGCGGCATCGATGCCGGCAAAGCGCCGGGCCTCGAACCAGCCGGCAGCGCGCGACACCGGCCGTCCGTCGGCTTCGCCGCGCGTTTCCAACCGGATCACATCGGCTCCCTTGGGAAGACCCAGTCCCTCGGCGACGCGCTGGCTGGCCGGCTCGACCGACGAGGCGAGCAGGACGATGTGCCGTTCCGTCGTTTGCCCTTGCAGCCCTGTCGAAAAACGTGTGCGCGCCCCGATCGGATAGGACAGCCGCTTGCGCGACAGTACGAAGGTGCCGCGCCCCTGCTCGGCCCGCAGCACGCCTTCCCTTACAAGGGCTGATATGGCGTTGCGCACCGTGTGACGGTTGACGCCATAGCGTTCTGCCAGCGCCACCTCCGGCGGCAGCGCTGCATTCTCCGTGAAATCGCCGATGGCGATCGCATGTAGGATCTTGTCGGCGATCTGCCGCCACAGCGAAACGCCACTGCGCCGCTCGATGCTGTCCGCTAACAGCCGCCCGACCATCATTGCCCCAACCTTCCAGCGCCCAGTCTTCTATCGCTGTCATCCACCCGTCATGGACACGCGTTAGATAATAGATATAATTTGTATAGTTGTCTACATCAATAGACAAATTAACAAAGAGGAATGCTGCTGATGCGAGGACAGGAAGCCCGCGACCAGGCCGAGCGCAAAGCCGCCATGGCAACCCTTACGCAATCCAGCGGCGATGACATCGTACGGCTCTGGAATGAGGCCGGACTGCCTTCGGACGCCGAGCTGTTGCGCGGCCCCGAAACCGGCCTTGTCACCCTGCGCGGCCGCATCGGCGGCGGCGGCGCCCCTTTCAATGTCGGCGAGGCGACCGTCACCCGCGCCACGGTCAGGCTACCCACCGGACAGGTCGGCCATTGCTATGCGCTTGGCCGCGACAAGCAGAAGGCGAAGCTGGCGGCTATCGCCGACGCCCTATGGCAGGACCCTGCCCGCCGCAATGAGGTCGAGACCGGACTGATAGCGCCTCTGCGGTCGGCTCTGACCTTGGCGCACGAAAAACGCCGCGCCGAGACGGCGGCAACGAAGGTCGATTTCTTCACCATGGTTCGCGGAGAAGACTGATGGACATTGCAGCGCAATCGATCGAGGGCGGGTTCGCCGATCCGGTCTTCAACGCCCAGACCGTGTTCCGCGCCGTGATGGACGCAATGGCTCGGCCGGGCAGCGTGCAACCGCTGCCGGCCTTCCCCCGCCCGCCGGTGCCGCTCTCGGCTACCGCCGGCGCCATCGCACTGGCGCTGTGCGACAATGACACGCCGCTCTGGCTCGACCCGGCTTTGCAGGCCTCCACCGCGATCAGATCGTGGCTTGGGTTCCATACCGGCGCGCCATTGGCCAACACACCGGCCGATGCGCATTTCGCCTTGGTCGCAGCACCTGCCGAGATGATGGCGCTCGATGGCTTTTCGCAGGGCACGCAGGATTATCCCGACCGCTCGACCACGCTGATCCTGCAGGTCAGCGATCTGGTCTCCGGCACGCCGCTATTGCTCGAAGGTCCCGGCATCGAAACCAGCGCCACGATCGCGCCGGCGCAGATGCCACGCCATTTCGTCGAGCAGTGGAAGCAGAATATCAAGCGCTTTCCGCGCGGCGTCGACATCATCCTCGCCACATCAGGCGGCATCGCCTGCCTACCGCGCACGACGCGCATCAAGACGATGGAGGCGTAAGATGTATGTCGCGGTAAAAGGTGGCGAAGCGGCAATCGCCAACGCCCACAGCCTGCTGGCCGACCGCCGGCGTGGCGACCGTTCGGTGCCCGCCCTTCGTCTCGACCAGATCGTCGAGCAGCTGGCGCTCGGCGTCGACCGGGTGATGAGCGAAGGCTCGCTCTATGATCGTGAACTGGCCGCGCTCGCCATCGTCCAGGCGCGCGGCGACATGATCGAGGCGATCTTCCTGGTGCGCGCCTACCGCACCACGCTGCCGCGC
>NZ_RZPB01000475.1:0-4861 GCF_003998535.1 Mesorhizobium sp. M7A.F.Ca.AU.002.02.1.1
TGGTGATCTGCCAGGGGCGCGTGTCACCGCCGCTGGTACGCAAGACGACCGACCGCGAAGAGGTCGGGCTGCTGATGACCGGTCGAACGATGAGCACGGATCAAATGGCAATTGGGAGTGGCGACGTTGCGCTTCAGGATTGAACAAAGGCCGGAGCCTTCGGCAACAATGCGCGTCGCGGCGCCGGTGCTGGCGTCGGTTTTGACGCTGGTCGTCGGCTCGATCTTTTTTGCCTCGCTCGGACACGATCCGCTGCCGACGCTCTACGCCTTCTTTGTCGAGCCGTTGAATTCCCTCAACGGTTTGTCGGAATGGCTGCTCAAGGCTTCGCCGCTGATCCTCATTGCGTGTGGGCTGGCTATCGGCTTCCGCGCCAATGTCTGGAACATCGGCGCCGAGGGCCAGTTCACCATGGGCGCGATTGCGGCGAGCGGCGTCGGTCTTTTCTGGCCGAACCCGGACAGCGTGCTGCTGTTGCCGTTGATGTTCGTTGCCGGCATGGGCGCCGGCATGGCATGGGCGGCGATCCCTGCCTTCCTGCGCGCCCGCATGAACACCAACGAGATCCTGGTCACGCTGATGATGACCTACATCGCGACGCTGTTCCTGTCCTATCTCGTGCATGGACCGTGGCGCGATCCGGCCGGTTTCAACTACCCGCAGACGGCACTTCTGCCGACAGCCGCCCTGTTCGAATCCTTCGACCCGGCCTATCGGCTCAACCCTTCGATCTTCATCACCGTCGTCGCCGTGTTCGTGATGTGGCTGTTCACTGACCGCAGCTTCCTTGGCTACAAGATGTCGGTGAGCGGAGCGGCACCGCTTGCCGCCCGCTATGCCGGCTTTCGCGAATCTGCCGCCGTCTGGATCGGGCTGATGGCGGGTGGTGCGGCCGCCGGCATCGCCGGCATGGCGGAAGCCGCCGGGCCGCTCGGCCAGCTCTCGCCGCAGATTTCGCCCGGCTACGGTTTCGCGGCCATCATCGTCGCCTTCATCGGCCGGCTGAACGCCTTCGGCATCGTGCTTGGCGGGCTGTTGATGTCGCTGCTTTTCCTCGGCGGCGAAGGCGTGCAGATGACGCTGGGCCTGCCCTCGGCGCTGACGCGCATCTTCCAGGGCATTCTTCTGTTCTTCCTGCTCGCCGCCGACTTCTTCATTTTTTATCGCATCCGCCTGATACGGCCGGCCCGAGACACGCACGCGCTGGAGACAGCCTGATGGACTTGATCATCGCCATCTTCACCGGCACCGTCATCGCCGCCACGCCGCTGATATTCGCGGCACTCGGCGAACTGGTGGTCGAGAAGTCCGGCGTGCTTAACCTTGGCATCGAAGGCATGATGCTGATGGGCGCGGCATTGGCTTTCTGGGCCGTAACCGCAGGCTATCCAATGCCGGTTGCGATCCTGGCCGGCGCCCTGGCAGGTGCCGCCGCCTCGCTGCTGTTCGGCGTTCTGGCACTGACCTTCCTCACCAATCAATATGCGGCCGGACTGGCGCTGGCCATCTTCGGTTCCGGCGTGTCGGCCTTCCTTGGCCGCGGCTTCGGCAGCGAGCCTATCGAGGCGCTGCACGGCATCAACGTCCCTGTTCTGTCCGATCTGCCGCTGATCGGTCCGTTGCTCTTCCGCTTCGATCCGATGGTCTACCTAGCTCTGGTGATGTTCGCTGCCATCAGCTGGTTTCTCTACCGCACGAAGGCCGGGCTGATCTTGCGAACGATCGGCGAGTCACCGCAGACATCGCATGCGATCGGCTATCCCGTGATCAGGATCCGCTACATGGCCGTGTTGTTTGGCGGGGCGATGGCTGGCCTGGCGGGCGCCTATCTGTCCGTCGCCTACACACCGCTCTGGGTCGAGAACATGACTGCCGGCAAAGGCTGGATCGCACTGGCGCTGGTGGTTTTCGCCACATGGCGCCCGCTGCGCATCCTGCTTGGCGCCTGGCTGTTCGGCGGCATGACGATCCTCCAGCTGCAGGGACAGGCGCTCGGACTGGAAGTGCCGTCCGAACTGCTCTCGGCCCTGCCCTATCTCGCGACAATCATCGTTCTGGTGCTGATCTCGCGAAACCGGCAAATGCTGGCGCTGCACTTCCCGGCTTCGCTAGCAAAGCCTTTCCGTCCGGCGGGTTGAGCAGCAGGGTCTATTCCCTGTTGTAGGGAATGCCGAGCGCCACGGGCTGATGGGTGCGCGACCGCAAGCCCGCAAGCAGCACAAGTGACGCCACATAGGGCAAGACGAGGAACAGCTGGTGGGGGACAGGAATCCCCACCACTTGCGCATGGATGCCCAACGCCTCCAGAAACGCGAAGATGAAGATCGCTCCAACGATCCGGAACGGCATCCAGTTGCCGGCGATGATCGCGACCACGACCAGCCAGCCGCGGCCGGCAATGAGATCGGGAACGAACTTGTCCGAATAGCCAAGCATCAGGAAGGCGCCGCCGAAGCCGGACATCATGCTGCCGAACATGATCGCGAGGCACTGCCTGAGGCCGACGTGCAGGCCCTTGACGTCAAGCGCCTTCGGATTTTCGCCGACACAGCGCACCTCAAGGCCGTATTTCGTTCGGTAGAGAAAGAACCAGACGAGGATGGGCACCAGGAAGCTGACATAGGTCAGCAGGCGTTGGGAAAACAGCACCGGTCCCAGGATTGGAATATCCGACAGATAGGGGATCGGAACCTGGTCGAAGCCGATGAAGGTCGGCGCCTCGCGACCGCCAATATAGGCCTGGAACCAGAACAGCGTCACGCCCGATGCCAGGAGATTAAGGGCAAGGCCGGCTACGAATTGCTCGGCCTTCAAAACAATCGTGACGAACGACATGATCAGGCTGCTCGCGGCGCAGGCCAGGATGGCTATCGCCAGAGCCAGCCAAGGCGATCCGGTTGTCGAGGCAACCATGTAGGCGACAATGGCGCCAATCAGCATGGTGCCTTCGACAGCGATGTTCCAGATGCCCGCGCGCTGCGTGACAAGTTCGCCCATTGCCGAAAAAAGCAATGGCGTGGCAATGCGGACCATCGCCGCCAGGAGGCTTATCAGAAGCGGGCCCTGCAGCAGCTCAAGCATGGACTTCCCTCCTCACGATCTGAAGGCGCGTTGCGACGGCGGCACTGAGAAAGAACAAAAGCACCAGCCCTTCCATCGCCGACACCAGGCCTGCCGGCGTGCCACTCTTCAGCCGCATGTAGATCGTGCCGCTTTCCAGCGCGCCGAAGAACAGGGCGGCGATCATCACGCCGCTCGGGCGCAGTCCTCCCACCATGGCAACGACGATCCCCGAACTGCCGATGCCAAGCAGCGTCTCGGCACGCAGCCGGTGCGAGACACCGAAAAGCTCGCCGGCGCCAGCCAGTCCCGCCAGGGCCCCCGACATCAGCATGACGGTCAGCAGAAGCCGGCGCACATTGGTGCCGCGAAACGTCAGCGCGGTCGGGTTTGAGCCGAACGCGCGGATTTCGTAGCCCAGCGACGTCTTGTCGAGCAGCACCGCTGCGAATGCCGAGGCGGCGAGAGCGAACAGGAAGCCGACATGCAGCTTTCCCGCCCCAACAGCCAAGAGGATCGGCCACTCCAGACTTGGATCGATGGGCGGCGACTGGTGATAGGATACGGTCACGCCTGTCGCCATCCAGGGGCCGCCATCGAGAAGGTAGGCGAGCAGGTACATGACGACGTAATTCAGCATCACCGTCGAAATGATCTCGCTGGTGCCGAACCTGGTTTTCAGTGCGCCGGCCAACAGGCCGAGCACGCCGCCGCCCGCCATTCCGGCCAGCGCGAGTGTGCAGACGGCCAGCCAGCCTGGCAATGGCGCTATCCAGAAACTCACCCAATAGGCGGCCATCGCGCCGGCGAACACCTGCCCCTCCTGGCCGATGTTCCAGATCTTGGCCCTGAATGCGAACACCGTGCCCAGCCCGACAAGCAACAGCGGGGTCGCCTTCGCCAGCGAACCGAGCAATGCGCCTTGGCTGCCGAATGCGCCGACGATCAGGGCCGTGAAGGCCCTTGCAGGATCGCCGCCGGAAAGCCTCAGCAAAACAGCGGAAGCCAGGAGAGCACCTGATATCGCCGCCGAATAGCAGACGACGTTCCATCCCAGGCTGCTGCCCGAGCGTCGTTGAAATGAAATCATTGAATTCCCTGCGTAAGCTGGCTGGCATCGCCTGCCATCATCATTCCAAGTTCGAGGAGGCTGGTCTCCTCGGGTCGCACGATGCCCATGATCCGGCCCTTGAACATGACCGCTATGCGATCGCAAAGGCGCAGCAGGTCTTCGAGTTCCTCTGAGGCCAGGAGGATCGCAAAGCCCGCGGCCCGCTTTTCCAGGATTTTCTCGTAGACGAATTCGGAGGCCGCAACGTCGAGCCCTCGCGTCGGCTGGTTGGCCAGCAACAGCCGCCGCGCATGCTGGAACTCGCGGGCAAGAATGACACGCTGCGCGTTGCCCCCCGACAGTCGCTCCACCGGGAGGTCCGCCGAGGCGGTCGCGACCTTGTATTCGTCGATCTTGCGCCTCGCCAACTCAGCCAGTTTGCGGCGATCGAGGAACGGACCACGACAATATTCCGGCGATCGCTGCCAGCCGAGGACAAGGTTTTCGGCGGTTCCGAACTCCGGGATCAACCCTTCGAGGAAACGATCGTCCGGAATGAAACCCACGCCGCTGTCGAGAATCTGGCGAGACGTCGGCGCGGTGACCGGGCTTCCTTCCAGCGAGAAACCGCCCGATTGAAGCGCGCGGACTCCCATCAGTACCTCGAACAGTTCCTTCTGGCCGTTGCCGGCAACGCCAGCCAGCCCGAGAACCTCGTTGGCGGCGACGGTAAACGTCACGTCCTTGAGG
>NZ_RZPB01000476.1:0-4854 GCF_003998535.1 Mesorhizobium sp. M7A.F.Ca.AU.002.02.1.1
GCGCCTGGACGCTGCTCAACGAGCTTTCGGCGCGCATCCCGAGTGTCCGCGAAGTGGTCGCTTCACTGTCGGGCGGCCAGCGCCAGACGGTGGCGATCGCGCGCTCGCTGCTGCTCGAACCCAAGCTCATCCTGCTCGACGAGCCGACGGCAGCGCTTGGCGTGGCGCAGACGGCGGAAGTGCTCAATTTGATCGAGCGGGTGCGCGACCGCGGCCTCGGCGTCGTCATCATCAGCCACAACATGGAAGACGTGCGCGCCGTCGCCGACCGCATCGTCGTGCTGCGGCTTGGCCGCAACAACGGCATCTTCTCGCCCGATGCCTCGAACCAGGAACTGGTCAGCGCCATCACCGGCGCCTCGAACAATTCGGTGTCGCGGCGCGCCGAGCGCAGGCAGGCCAGGCAAGACCAGACCCAGGAGCCACGCCCATGAGCCGCGAAGCCGAACAGGCCGCCCCCGTGCCGCCGCAGCTCGACCGCGCCGATGTGCGCGTCAAGCACGAGGCGGGGATCGGCGGCGCCATCCGCCGGTTCTTCGACCGGGTCCGCTCGGGCGATCTCGGCTCGCTGCCAGTGATTGTCGGGCTGGTCATCATCTGGACGGTGTTCGCCAGCATCAACCCGATCTTCCTGTCGAGCAGCAATCTGGTCAATCTGCTGTTCGATTGCTCAACCGTCGGCGTCATCGCGCTCGGCATCGTCTGCGTTCTGATGGTCGGCGAGATCGACCTGTCGGTCGGTTCGATCAGCGGCTTTGCCTCGGCCATGGTCGGCACGCTGTGGGTCAACCAGGGCTGGCCGGTGGCGCTCGCGATTCTGGCCGCTGTTGCCGTCGGCGGCTTCATCGGCGCCCTCTATGCGCTGCTGTTCAACCGGCTCGGCATGCCGAGCTTCGTCTCGACGCTGGCCGGCTTGCTGGCGGTGCTTGGCCTGCAGCTCTACATCCTCGGCTCGACCGGCTCGATCAACCTGCCCTACGGCTCGAACCTGGTGAATTTCGGCCAGTTGCTGATGATGCCCAAACTCGTCTCGTTCGCTCTGGCGGCCGTGCCGGGCATCGTCATGCTGATCACCGGCCTGCGCACCGTCGCGCGCCGCCGCGCCGCGAACCTGTCGGCGCCGTCGACCGGCGGGCTCGTCACGCGCGCGGTGGTGATTACGGTCATTCTCGAGCTCATCGTCTTCTATCTCAATCAGGCGCGCGGCATTCCGTGGATGTTCGGCCTGTTCGTCGGCCTGGTCATATCGATGCACTACGCGCTGACGCGGACCAAATGGGGCCGCTCTATGTCGGCGGTCGGCGGCAACCGCGAGGCGGCGCGGCGCGCCGGCATCAATGTGCGGCTGATCTATTCCAGCGCCTTCGTGCTGTGCTCGATGCTGGCGGCTTTCGGCGGCGTGCTGTCGGCGGCCCGCCTGGCCTCGGCCAGCCAGCAGGCCGGCACGGGCGACGTCAACCTCAACGCCATCGCAGCGGCCGTCATAGGCGGCACCAGCCTGTTCGGCGGCAGGGGCAGCGCCTATTCGGCACTGCTCGGCATCATCGTCATCCAGTCGATCGCCAGCGGCCTGACGCTGCTCGATCTGTCCTCGTCGCTTCGGTACATGATCACCGGCGCCGTGCTTGCCATCGCGGTCATCGTCGACTCGCTGGCACGCCGCTCGCGTGTCTCGCATGGCCGGGCCTGAACCCATCAACAGGAAGCAAGACATGAGCCAAGAACTGTCCGGAAAAGTTGCCGCCGTCACCGGTGCCGCGTCAGGCATCGGCCTCGAATGCGCCAGGCATATGCTGGCGGCCGGCGCCACCGTGGTGCTGGTCGACCGCGCCGAGGCGACGCTGAACAAACTGTGCGCCGAACTCGGCCCCAAAGCGATCCCGCTGGTGATCGACCTGATGCAGCCGGCAAGCGTCGCCACCATGATGCCGCAAATCCTGGAGAAGGCCGGCCAACTCGACATCTTCCATGCCAATGCCGGCGCCTATGTCGGCGGCGAGGTGGCGACCGGCGATCCCGACGTCTGGGATCGCATGCTCAACCTCAACATCAATGCCTGCTTCCGTTCGATCCAGGCGGTGCTGCCGCACATGATCGAACGCAAGACCGGCGACATCATCGTCACCAGTTCGATCGCCGGTCTGGTCCCGGTGGTCTGGGAACCGATCTACACGGCCTCCAAGCACGCCGTGCAGGCCTTCGTCCACACGGTGCGCCGGCAAGTCGCCAAGCACGGCCTGCGCGTCGGCGCCGTGGCGCCCGGCCCGGTGGTGACGGCACTGGTCGACGACTGGCCGAAGGCCAAGCTCGAAGAGGAACTCGCCGCCGGCGGCCTGATGCAGCCACGCGAGGTGGCCGAAGCGGTGATGTTCATGCTGACCCGGCCGCGCAATGTGACGATAAGGGATTTGGTGATTTTGCCGCAGAGCAATGATCTCTAGGGGGAGTAGGGGAGTAGGGCAGTAGGGCAGTAGGGCAGTAGGGCAGTAGGGCAGTAGGGCAGTAGGATTGCTCTGCCGTTCAATGCCCGGGCCCGAGCCAAGCCACCATCTCCTATTCCCGTACTGCCTTACTGCCCTACTCCCCTACTCCCCTACTGCCTTAAACCGAAGGTTTCCCCCAATGTCCCACTTCCTCGGCATCGACGTCGGCACCGGCAGCGCGCGGGCCGGGGTGTTCGACCACACGGGAACCCTGCTTGCCTCGGCCAAACGGGACATCGAGGTCTGGCGCGAGGCCGGCGACATTGTCGAGCAGTCGAGCAACGACATCTGGCGGGCGGTTTGCGCGGCCACGCGTGAAGCGGTCGCGCAATCGGGCGTGGCGCCCGAGGCGATCGCCGGCATCGGCTTCGACGCCACCTGTTCGCTGGTGGTGCTGGGCGAGGGCGGCGTGCCGCTGCCGGTAAGCAAGTCCGCCAATCCGGAACGCAACATCATCGTCTGGATGGATCATCGCGCGGTCGAGCAGACGCGCCGCATCAATCGCAGTGGCGAGGCGGTGTTGAACTACGTCGGCGGCGTCATCTCGCCGGAGATGGAAACGCCGAAACTCCTGTGGCTGGCCGAAAACCTGCCCGCCACTTTCGACGCCGCCTGGCAGTTCATGGACCTCGCCGATTTCCTCACCTGGCGGGCGACCGGCAGCCTTGCCCGTTCGGTCTGCACGGTGACCTGCAAATGGACCTATCTGGCGCATGAGAGCCGCTGGGACGAGACGTATTTCCGCAAGATCGGCCTCGGCGCGCTGGCCGACGAGGCATTCGCGCGCATCGGCACCGAGATCGTGCCGGCCGGTGCCGCACTCGGCGGCGGATTGACCGCGCAGGCAGCAGCAGACCTTGGTCTCAACCCCGGCACCGCGGTGGCGGCCGGACTGATCGACGCGCATGCCGGGGGCGTCGGCACGGTCGGCGCGCGCGGCGATTTCGGCAGCGTGCTGTCGCGCATGGCCTATGTTTTCGGCACCTCGGCCTGCACCATGTCGTCGACCGCCGAGCCGGCCTTCGTCGACGGTGTCTGGGGTCCGTATTTCTCGGCCATGGTGCCGGGCCTGTGGCTGAACGAGGGCGGCCAGTCGGCAGCTGGTGCTGCGATTGATCATCTGGTGCGCATGCATCCTGCAGCCGGCGAAGCGACCGCCAAAGCGCAAGCCGAGGGGCTCAGTCTCAGCGCCTGGCTGTCGCTGCAGGCGCAAAGCCGCAATGGAGCCGCGGCCACGCCGGCCCTGGTCGGCGGCATCCATGTCGTGCCGGAGTTCCTCGGCAACCGCGCGCCCTTCGCCGACCCGGACGCGCGCGCGCTGATCGCCGGGCTCGATCTCGACACCAGCCTCGACAGCCTGGTCGGGCTCTATGTCGCCGGGGTCTGCGGGCTGGGCTACGGCGCGCGCCAGATCGTGCAGGCCGAACATCAGAAAGGCATTGCCGTCGACACCATCGTGGTCAGTGGCGGCGCCGGCCAAAGCCCGCTGGTGCGCCAACTGCTGGCCGACACCACAGGCATGGTGGTGGTGGCCTCGACCTCGCCGGAACCGGTGCTGCTCGGCTCGGCGATGCTGGGCGCGGTCGCCGCCGGTGCCTACAAGGATGTGGCGGCGGCGATGGCCGGCATGTCGGAACTCGGCGAGGTCTATCATCCCGACGCTACGCTGGCCGGCTGGCATGCCAAACGCTTCGCGGCGTTCGAATTGCTGCAGCAGGCGGGCAAGGCCATCCGAGGCTGAAGCGCGCGGCTTCTGTCCGGCTTTGTCAGGAGCGTAGCGAACACCGCTTGGCGGTTTAGCCGGAAGCTGGCAGCTTTGTTCTGTCGTGGACCCTCCAGCAGCACGCGACGAGGGCAGGGCGACAGGACCAGGAGGCCCTAATGGTGGACGAAGCTAAACCGCCGCTACCATTCGCATCGGATGAGGTGCCGTGGACGGAATGGTCCGATGTGCCACGCTTCGGCCTGCGCTACCGGCATTTGTCGCTGGCTGCCCTTGGCGAAAAACACCGTGTCGGCGTGGCAATCGAGGAGCTTCCGGCTGGCAAGCAGTCCTCGCCGGCGCATTACCATATTTTCGAGGAAGAGCATGTCTTCATCCTCGAAGGGGCGCTTACCGCGTATGTCGGCGACGCGGCCTATGCCATGAAGTCCGGCGACTACATCTGCTTTCCCGCCGGTGCCGCGGCGGGGCATTGCCTGATCAATACCAGCGACGCACTGTGCCGCTATGTCATCGTCGGCGAGCGCAACCCGAATGAAGTGGTCGTCTACACCGCCTCCAACAAGGTGCTGGTACGCGCCCTGGGCCGCCGCGCGATCTTCGATCTCGCAGCCATCCGAACTTACTGGGACGGCGAGAACACCGGCC
>NZ_RZPB01000477.1:0-4807 GCF_003998535.1 Mesorhizobium sp. M7A.F.Ca.AU.002.02.1.1
CGGCAAAGGCCTTTGGCTTTGCGGTGGCTCGGCAGCGGCCGGAGCCTAATACTGCGCCCTACTGGGCCGTGGCCAAGTGCAAGGGCGGCTGGCGGGTCGAGCTTGCCTTTGCCGATGACGACATCGACTGGGCAGGCTTTGCCGGGTCGCTGTTCGGTACGTCATTGGGTGCCGAAATATCAGCTTATCACGACCGCGACGTCGGCCAGCACCGCATCGCCGCCTTCGACGACGACCAACTGTCAGGCGCCTTGTTCGTCGCGCCCGGCCCGGTCGCCGTGTCGCGCGGCTGGGCGGCGGAACAACTGAGCGCCGATCATGTTGATCGGCGCAGCAGGCTGGCGATCGTGGCCGGGCGGCCGGGCGGGATCGACGTCGATCGCGGCGCCATCGTCTGCTCCTGCTTCGGCGTTGGCGCCAACCAGATCACGGAAGCGGTACGCCGCGGCTGCGGCAGCGTCGCGGCAATCGGCGCGGCCCTGAATGCCGGCACGAATTGCGGCTCCTGCCGCGCCGAGATCAGGGTCATCATCGACGCACAGAGCCTCCAGGCAGCCGAGTGATCGTCCTGACCAAAGGGGCCTGCGCGACGGTGCTGGTTGGGCTATGGTGGCTCAGGCGTGCTACGTCGCGCACGAATCATCCTCAGTCAGGGTCATCCAATGGCAAATCCCCCGCGCCGACCGACAAATCCGATGGCGGCCGCCGAGGCGGCTTTCAAGCCGGTGAAGAAGCCGGCTGCCCCGGTCCGAGAGCCCACGGCCGCTCCAGGCGTCAGGGAGCTTGTTTCGATCCGAATCGACCGCGCCGTGCTGGACCATTTCCAGGAGGATGGACCCGGCTGGCAGGACCGCATCAACGACGCCTTGCGGCGTGTGATAGAAGGCAAGCCGATCGTTACCGGGGGTGATCGTTCAGACGACGAGTAGCGGCTGTTCCAGCCGGCTCACGCTTCGAAGTGCAGGATGTAGAGCTTCCGCGTCTTCTCGTGGATCGTCCATTCGCCTTTCCAGCCTTTCGGCAGCACCAGCATTTCGCCCGGACCAACGTCCTCGCTGCGGCCATCGGGACCATGCAGCGAGACCCGGCCTGACACGATGTGGCAGGTTTCGGAATTGGTCTCGCGCGAGGCCGTGAAGCGGCCCGGCGTGCACTCCCAGACGCCGACTTCCAGTGCGCCATCCGGCGAGGTCCACAGCGTCGTCGAGGCTTCGAACTGATCGCCGCTGATCGAGGTCGGCTTGGGCTCAGGCTCGCCGAGGTCGATGGAGGCGAGGTGGGCGAAGGTCTGGAAGTCGGTCATGGCAGTCTCTCAATGTCCTGTGATGCGGTCGGCGATTGCGGCCAGTTTCGACGTGTGCTGGAGGCCGGCTTCCTCGCGCTCGTCGGCGACGCGATAGAGCTGATACATCGAGTGGACGCCGAGCCAGCGCATCGGCTCTGGCTCCCATTTGCTGACCTTTCGGTTGACCCAGGGCAGGCGGGTCAATTCGGTGTCGCGGCGCAGGATGAGATCGCGCAGCGTTCGGCCTGAAAGGTTGGAACTCGAGACGCCGAGCCCGACATAGCCGCCGGCCCAGCCGATGCCGGTTTCAAGATCGAGCCCTGCCGTCGTGCACCAGTCGCGCGGCACGCCCAGCACGCCGCACCAGGCGTGGTCGATGCGAAGCCTGGCTGTCTGCGGCAGCAGCCGGGTGAGGATCGCGTGCAGGCTTTCGATCGTGGCCTGCTGCGTTTGGCCGCGCACATCCGTTTGCGAGCCGTAACGATAGGGTACGCCGCGTCCGCCCATGGTGATGCGGCCTTCCCTGGTGCGCTGCGCATAGCAATAGGCGTGCGCGGAGTCGCCCAGAAGCTCATGGCCCTCCCAGCCGATCTCGTCCCACAGTGATTGCGGCAGCGGCTCGGTGATGATCTGTGCGCTGTTGAGCGGCAGCCAGAGCCGTTCATTGCCTGGTATGCCGGCCGTGAACCCTTCCGTGGCACGGATGATGATCGGCGCGCGCACGGTGCCGCGGTTCGTCGTGACCTTGCCCTTCTCGATGCCGGTCACGGTGGTCTGCTCGTAGATCGGCACACCGAGCCGCTCGACGGCTTCGGACAGGCCGCGCACCAGCTTGGCCGGCTGCACACGCGCGGTGCCGTGGTGGATATAACCGCCAAGCACATTCCTGATGTTGATGCGGGCCTTGGCCTCTGCCTGGCCGATCAGGCTGACACGCTCGCTCGGCACGCTCCAGCCGATCGCATCGGCATAGGCGGCGTTGATCCGTTCGAGCTGCGGCGGGTTGGTCGCCACCGTCAGATTGTCGACGCGGCGGATGTCGGCATCGATGCCTTCGGCTTCGGTCACCTTGATCACTTCGTCGACCGTGCCATGCATGGCCGTTTCCATGTCGATGACAGCGCCGCGCGTCGAGGTCTGCAGATATTTCTCGCGCGACCAGCTGAAGCCGCCGGACAGCCAGCCGCCATTGCGGCCCGACGCGCCGAAGCCGGCGAACTCCCGCTCGACGATGGCGATGCGGATCGATGGATCGGCCTTCTTCAGGTAATAAGCCGTCCACAGGCCGGTGTAGCCGGCGCCGACGATGCAGACATCGGCTTCGAGATCGCCCGGAAGCGGCGCGCGATAGGGCGGCAGGCCGATGTCGGCATACCAGAACGAGACGTTGCCGTTGACTTTGGCGTCCATGTCTAAAAATCCTGCGGGGAAAGAGCGATCAGGTCATCGTCATGTCGGCGCGGTCGTCGTCGGCAAGAAGTTTTGCATCGACGACCGACCAGCGCAGATCGACCGTGTCACCAATCGAGAACGGTGTGGCTTCCAGCGACGCGCGTACGATGGCGACCGAGCCGTCGCGCAACGTCACCTGGTATTTCGAGCCGGAGCCCAGATAGATCGCCTCGCTGACTTGACCGGTGAGGCTGTTCTGCCCGGCGGCGGGAGGCGTGTTGGTGCCGGCAAGCGAAAGCTTCTCCGGCCGCAGCAGGACCACCGGTTTGCTGCCGCTGGCGAGCTTGCCGTTGGCCACGATCTTCTGGCCGGCGATCGTCAGGCTGGTTTCGTTTCCGGACGTCAGGGCGGTGCCACGCAAACTGGTCGATTCGCCGATGAACTTGGCCACGAACAGGGTCGTCGGCTCGTCGTAGAGCTGGCGGCCGGTTCCGACCTGTTCGATGCGGCCCTGATTGAAGACGGCGATGCGGTCGGACAGGACCAGCGCTTCTTCTTGGTCGTGCGTCACATAGACGAAGGTGGTGCCGAGTTCGCGGTGGATGCGCTTGATCTCCAGCTGCAGCCATTCGCGCAGTTTCTTGTCGAGCGCGCCGAGCGGTTCGTCCATCAACAGCAGCGGCGGATCGAAGACGATGGCGCGCGCCAGCGCCACGCGCTGCTGCTGGCCGCCGGAAAGTTCGGAGGGATAGCGATGCGCGAAGTCGGCCATCTTGACCATGTCCAGCGCGCGCACGACGAGACGGTCGCGCGCCTGCTTGTCCATGCCGCGCAAGGTGAGGGGATAGGCGACGTTCTTGCCGACCGTCATATGCGGAAACAGCGCGTAGTGCTGGAAGACAACGCCGATGTTGCGCTTGTGCGCCGGCAGGGCGACGATGCTTTTGCCGCCAACGGCGAGGTCGCCGGAGGTGAGGTCGGTGAAGCCCGCGACGACGTTGAGCGTCGTGGTCTTGCCCGAGCCGCTGGGGCCGAGCAGCG
Organism: Mesorhizobium sp. M7A.F.Ca.AU.002.02.1.1; assembly: GCF_003998535.1. NCBI lineage: Bacteria > Pseudomonadati > Pseudomonadota > Alphaproteobacteria > Hyphomicrobiales > Phyllobacteriaceae > Mesorhizobium > Mesorhizobium sp. M7A.F.Ca.AU.002.02.1.1. The sequence continues at coordinate 3,719 of NZ_RZPB01000477.1, forward strand.
TCATGAACTCGCCCGGCTCGATATGCAGGCTGACATCGTCGAGTGCGGTGAAATTGCCGTAGCGCTTGGTTGCGCACTTGATGTCGATGGCCGCGCCGCGTTTCCTCGCAGTCATCTCAACTCCTCGTCGATTTCGAGCTGATGATCAGCCCGGCGCTGATGATCAGCGTCGTGGCAATGAAGATGATGGTTCCGACGGCCGTCACCGTCGGATCGGCGTCGCGGGTGATGCTGGTGAAGATCTGCACCGGCAAGGTCTTCAGGTAGGGACTGGTGATGAACAGCGCGACGATGATCTCATCGAAGGAGGTGACGAAGGCAAACAAAAGCCCGGACAGGATGCCGGGCGCGATCAGCGGCAAGGTCACGGTGCGGAATGTGGTGAAGCGGTTGGCGCCGAGACTTGCCGCCGCCGTCTCCAGCCGCGCGTCGAAGACTTCGAGGCTTGCCGACACGGCGATGATGACGAAGGGGATCGCCAGCATCGTATGTGCGATGACGAAGCCGGTGGTGGTGCCGACGAGCTGGTAGTCGAGATAGACGGCGTAGATGCCGATGGCCAGCACCACGCCGGGCACGATCATCGGCGTGATCAGGATGGCGCGCAGCAGGCCGGCGCCGGAATGTTTCATGCGGCTGAGGCCGAGCGACGCCAGCGTGCCGATCAGCGTGGCGGCGACGGCGACGAGGCCCGCGACCCTCAGCGAATTGAAGAAGCTCGACAGCCAATCGGGGTTGGTGAAGAAATTCTCGTACCATTGCCAGGAGAAGCCGGACGGCGGGAAAGCGAGCGACTTCTTCTCGTTGAATGACATCGGGATGATGACCAGCGTCGGCATCACCAGCCAGACGGCGACCAGCAGGCAGAACAGACCGAGCAGAAGGCGGGATGGTGCCAGTCTCATGATCTGGACGCCTGCTTGTGGCGCTGGCGCATCAGCGGGGCGGCGAGCGCTAGAAGCACGAAGGTCGCGACCAGCAGCACGACGCCCATGGCGCCGCCGCGGCCCCAGTTGAGCAGGCTGAGCACCTGGCTCTGCACCAGCGTCGACAGCATGGTGCTGCGCGGGCCGCCGAGCAGGGCAGGCG
>NZ_RZPB01000478.1:0-4800 GCF_003998535.1 Mesorhizobium sp. M7A.F.Ca.AU.002.02.1.1
CAGGGCAAGAAGCGCAGCCGCCATACCGGCGGGAATAGCCCAGATGCCGGCATGCGGCGCCACCGCGTTCATGAACATGATGGTGATGCCGGTGATGAAGGCGGCCATCGAGCCGACGGAAAGATCGAGCCCCCCCGACGAGATCACAAATGTCGCGCCGACCGCGATAATGGCGATGAAGGCGCTGCGGGTGATGACGTTGGCGAGGTTGGTGGCGGACAGGAAATCGGGGTTGATGAGGTAACCGGCCACCAGCAGAGCTGCCAGCGCAAGAAAAGGCCCGATATCGGTCCAACTGATGTTGAGATCGAGGGGGCGACGCCTGGGTGCGGATTCGCTCATGACAGCCATTTTGTGCCTCCCTTGGCTTTTGGCCCTGGCTTGGGGCCACTGGTCGCCAGTACCGCCACATTGCTTTCGGTCATTTCGGCGCCACTGACCTCGCCGGTGATGCGGCCTTCGCGCATCACCAGGATGCGGTCGCAGATGCCGATCAATTCCTGCATCTCCGAAGAGATGACGATGCAGGCCTTGCCCTTGGCCACAAGCTCCTGGATGAAGGCATAGATCTGCGCCTTGTTGGCGATGTCGATGCCACGCGTGGGCTCGTCGATAATGACCACCGAAGGATCGGTCAGCAGCACCTTCGCCAGCAGCAGCTTCTGCTGATTGCCCCCGGAAAGCTGGGCCGCTTTGGCGCCGAGGCTCTTCAGCCTGATGTCATATGTCTCCACGGCCTGTTCCAGGGCTTGCGCTTCGCGGCGCCGACCCATCGAGAGGCCGGGATGGAACACATCGAGCGCCGACAGCGTCAGGTTAGGCGCCAAGTGCTCTTGCAGCAGCAGTCCCTTGCCCTTGCGATCCTCGGTCAGGTAACCGACGCCGGCGTCGATCGCCGCGCGCGGCGATTGGAAATGGACCGACTTGCCCTCAAGTTCGATCTTGGCAACTGCCGGGCGCAAGCCGATAATGCCCTCGAAGAGTTCGGTTCGGCCTGCGCCGACCATACCGGCGAACCCCAGGATCTCGCCCTTGTGGACCGTGAACGACACGTCCTCCACATAGCCGGGAACGGAGGCGTTCCTCACGCTCAGCATCGGTACATCCGAAGGCGCTGCGGTTCTCTCAGGATAGAGCGCTGCCAGTTCGCGCCCGACCATCAGCCGCGCCATGTCCATCTGGCTCAGCGTCTTGCCGGGATAGGTGCCGACCATCTTGCCGTCGCGCAGAACGGTCACTTTGTCTGCGACCCGCTGCACCTCATCCAACCGGTGGCTGATATAGAGCACGGCGGTGCCGTGAGCCTTGAGTTGCAGGACGATCTCCAGCAGGCGCTCGACCTCGCCACCGGTCAGAACGGCGGTCGGCTCGTCGAAGATAACCACCTTGTGGTCGTCAAGCAGGGCGCGAGCGATCTGCACCATCTGCCGGTCTGCCAGCGAAACGTCGCGCACCAGTGCCCTTGGCGAGACCGCGCAGCCGATCTGCGCCAGTTTCTCGGTTGCCAGCCGGCGCATGGTGCGGTCATCCACGACATGGCCACGCGAAAGCTCTCGCCCAAGAAACAGATTGTCGGTGACCGTGAGCCCCTCGGCGAGCAGGATCTCCTGATGAACCAAAGCGATACCGGCATCCTGTGCTTGGGCAGGCTTGGCAAATTTCACCGCGTGTCCGTTCATCGACAACGTGCCGTGGCTTGGCTCGACATAGCCGGACAGCAGCCGCATCAACGTCGACTTGCCGGCACCGTTCTCGCCAATGATGGCATGGATCTCTCCCGGCAGGACGTCCAGGGTGACGTCCGACAGCACCGTCACTGGGCCGTATTGCTTGGACAATTCCTGGGCGCGCAGCACCGGTTCAAGCGAACCAGGCGCTTCGCTGGACAACGTGCTCCCGCCCTCCCCGGCGATATTCGCGGCAATGGACATCCGTTCCGACCTCAATCGAATGCCGGGAGCAGGCGATCGCGCGAGTGCTCGATATGGATGCGCATCGCCTTTTCGGCGGCATCGGGATCGGCCGAGCCGAACGCGGCAAGGATCGCCTCGTGTTCGTCAAGCGCCTCCTCGGTCACGCGTGCATGGAACATCAGGCGGAAGATGTGGAAGTGCGTGTGCTGGTGGCTCAACGTCTCACGGATGAGTTCGTTTTGAGAAAACTCCATGATCTTGTCGTGGAAGATCGCATCCTGTCTGGCGAAATTCGAATAGCGCACGCGATCATCCTTGCCTTCGCGGCGTGACATCACGCCGGCAGCTTCGAGCAACAGATCGAGCTTGGCGTCGTCCATCGTTGCGGCGGCCTTTGCGGCGCCATGCGGCTCGAGCAGCAGACGCATCTCGTATAATTCGTCGAAACGGCGCCGGGTGATCTGGGGCGCGGCACGATAACCGATCAGATGCGTCTTGAGCACCAGGCCTTCGCCTTCGAGCCGTCCGAGGGCTTCCCGGATCGGCGTGTGCGAGACGTTGAATTCCTTGACCAAGCTGTCGACTGTGATGCGCGAGCCGGGGGGGATCTTCAGCGCCATCAACTGCGCGAAGATGGCTTCATAGACATCTTCGACGAGACTGTTGGCGCGCTGGATGCGACCAGCTCCAATGCTGGCGTCGCTTGGGTCGGGTAAGTTTGCGGTCTGCATATTTTGCCTCTTGACAGTGAGGACTGCTAACACGATGGTTCCGCGGATGCAATCCTATATCCTATACGATTTTAAAGCGGATATCTTTTAAGTGCGAGAGACACACTCTTAAACCGTCCGATCCAGACCGAGTTCAATGCCTCCGTTTCCAGTCAGCAGCCGTCAAAGGAACAATCATGACCCTCTTCGCCGCCCTGCGGTTGCCGCGTGAAATCCTGTTCGGGAAGGGGCAACGCCATGTGCTGCCGACGGTCGCCGCCCGGTTCGGCCGACGCGCGCTGGTCTGCACCGACGAGCGTTTCGCGGGCACAACGGTATTCGCCGACATTATCAAGTCCCTTCAGTCAGCCTCGATCGAGGTCCTGGTGCATGATCGTGTTCTGCCCGACGTGCCACGCGATACGGTCGGCATCTGCGTCGAGGAAGCGAAGGGGTTCGGGCCGGATATGGTGATCGGCATCGGCGGCGGCAGCTGTCTCGATTTCGCCAAATGCGCCACCCTGCTGCTCAGCCATGGCGGCAAGCTCCAGGACTATTACGGGGAGTTCAAGGTGCCGGGTCAGACACTGCCGCTGATCGCCGTACCCACCACGGCCGGCACCGGCTCCGAGGTGACGCCGGTCGCGGTGATTTCCGACCCGGACCGGACGCTCAAGGTCGGCATATCGAGCCCTCACCTTATCGCCGCGGTCGCTCTGTGCGATCCCGAGCTGACAATGACCTGTCCGCCTGGCCTGACCGCGATCGCCGGCGCCGACGCTTTGACCCATGCGATTGAGGCCTTCACCGCCATGCGGCGCGGTGAAGATCCCAATCTGCCGCAACAGCATGTCTTCATCGGCAAGACTGCGCTGACAGACCATTTCGCGTTGCTCGCGATAAAGCTGCTTGGCCGGAGTCTGGAGAAAGCCTGCAGCGACGGCACGGATGCCGACGCGCGTGCCGATGTCATGATGGGCGCTCTGGCGGCGGGCTGCGCGTTCGGCACCGCCGGCACGGCGGCGGCGCATGCCGTGCAATACCCGGCAGGCGCCCTCACCCACACCGCCCATGGTTTGGGCGTGGCCACAATGATGCCTTACGTGATGACCTATAACAGCCGCGTCGCCGCTCACGAGATGGCAGAGATCGGCGCGGCACTTGGCTTGGAGGCCAAGGCGCGAACCGCCGACGCGATGGCAGCCGCCACGATCGAGGAGATCAGGCGATTGTTCGCGGCGATCGGTATTACGCCAACATTGGCGGATCTGGGCCTCCCTGCCGATAAGCTTGAGTGGACCGCCGAGCAAGCGCTCGGCATCGACCGCCTGATCAAGAACAATCCGCGTGCGTTCGATCTCGGCACGATGCGACGCCTCGTCCAGGCTGCCCATGACGGCGACCTCGCCGCCTGCGTTATGTGAGAAACGGAACAAAGCGATGAATTTGAACACTCAGCAACTCGACCAGGATGGCTATGACGTGCGCGGTTTTTCGCACGGACTCTACATCGACGGCACTTGGCGGTCGTCCTCCGACGGTCGGCTCATCGATGTCGTCGATCCCTCCTCCGGGGCGGTGATCGCGGCGGTTCCCGATGCGACGGTCGAGGACGCCACCGCCGCCGTCGAGGCGGCGGCCAAAGCAGCTAGGAGATGGCGGGAAACTGCGCCGCGCAAACGCTCGGAAATCCTTCGGCGCTGTTTCGAACTGATGGTCGAACGCTCCGAAACGCTCGCCATGCTGATCTCGCTGGAGAACGGCAAGGCGCTGCGCGACGCGCGCGGCGAAGTGGCTTATGCCGCCGAGTTCTTCCGCTGGAATGCCGAAGAGGCGGTCCGGATCACCGGTGAATTCGGCACCGCGCCATCCGGCACCAACCGGATCGTGGTCGATTATGAGCCGATCGGAATTTGCGTGCTGATCACACCGTGGAATTTTCCGGCCGCGATGGCGACCCGCAAGATCGCGCCGGCGCTGGCGGCAGGCTGCACTGTCGTCCTGAAGCCGGCCAGCGAAACACCACTGACGGCCTATGCGCTGGCGGCACTCTACAGCGAAGCCGGCGTGCCTGCCGGCGTCGTCAACGTGCTGACCACGACCAGTCCCGGGCCGCTGACTTCGGCCATGCTTGCCGATCCGCGGGTCAGGAAGCTGTCCTTCACGGGGTCGACGGG
>NZ_RZPB01000479.1:0-4796 GCF_003998535.1 Mesorhizobium sp. M7A.F.Ca.AU.002.02.1.1
CGGTCATCCCCTGCCCCTTGAGTTCGCTGATGACGCGAAGGACAGCCTGAACCTCTCGATGATCGAGATAGGCGGTGGATTCGTCCAGAAGCAGGATTTTCGGATTTGTAGACAGCGCTCGAGCGATCTCGATGCATTTCAGCTCGCCGAGATTGAGGCGGCCTGTATCGGCAGAGACTGATATTTGCGCGCCGATCCGTTCCAGGATCGCTTGCGACGCGGCTTCCATACGTCTGCGATCGATAAAGCCGAGGGGGCCGGCGAACTGCCGCAGGCGATCGATGAAGATGTTTTCGGCAACAGTCAGCGAACGGTTGATCGTGATTTCCTGGTATACAAGCGATACGCCAAGGGCCGCCGCACCGATGACGCTTGGTGGTGCATAGCTTGCGTCATCCAACGTCATGACGCCGCTGTCAGGCCGCTCTGCGCCCGCAAGCATACGCAAGGTCGTCGATTTGCCGGCCCCGTTTTCGCCGACGATGGCGTGAACCATGCCGGGCCGAAGCACTACGGATACGCCGACCACGGCACGTGTCTGGCCGTAGCTTTTGCGCAGGTCGCTCGCAGCAAGTGTCATCATTGACTACGCCCAAATGCCAGGCAGGGCCTGCCTGCAACCGTGGGATTGCGGGCAGGTCCAATCGGACGTTCAGTTGCTATACTGCATCTCGAACACGGCCGGCTTGGCGTCCTTGTTGTAGAAGCGCGAGTGCTGCCGGAAATCATATGTCGGCACGCCGCCGGGAAAGTCCTTCTCGAACTGCGCAACGCGATCCTTGGTCAGCGGCAGCAGCTTCAGCTTGACATTGTCGGCGCCGGCGGGAACCGGAATACCCTTGATCTGATCGAAAAGGGCGACAAGGGCGAAGCCGCCCTGAAGCCAATGACCGCCAATATCGAAAAGCAGGTCGCCGGACTTTACCGCATCGACATTCTCGGGGTTGAGATCCATTCCGACGACCATAACGTCCTTGCCGGGCGCTTTCCCATGGTTCTTGAGCGCAGCCATCACGCCGGTCGCGGTGCCGCCATTCGCGGCCCAGACGCCGGTGATGTCCGGGTTGCCCTGGAAGAGGGATTCAAATGCGGTCTGTGACGTATCACGGACGAAATTGCCATCGACTTCGCCGGCGACGCGCACATCGGGCGCTTCCTTGAGAGCGTCTTCCAGCCCCTTGCGGCGATCAATGGCGACCGAGGTGCCGGCGGTGCCGTTCACCACGCCGATCACTTTCTTGCCATCAGGCCCCGGCTTGATGGCGGCGAACAGCGCCTTGGCCATTTGGTATCCGGCGTCCTCATCGCTCGGCCCGATAAAGGCAATGTAATTCGGGAAACGCTCGGTTTGAGGCGAAAAATCCGGATAACTGTCGGTGAGGATGACCGGTATCTCGGCTTCCTTGGCCAAGGTAAGGCCGCGAGCGGCAGTGGCCCAATAGGGCGTGAAAACAATGCCGTCGACCTTCTGGGCCACCAGGTCCTCAAGCGACTTGACCATCTGGTCAGGCTTGTTGTCGGCATTGAGGACAACGAGCTTCACACCAAGCTCATCCGCTCCCTTCTTCATGAAAGCGACATAGCTATTCCAGAATTGCGCATCCAGGGTCGGCACGACAACGCCGACCGTGGGTTCATCGGCAGCTAGGGCCGCCGTTGACAAGAAGGCCGCGGCAGCGGCGCCGACAAGGGCCGATTTCAGCTTCGACAAGAAAGACATGGTTCCTCCAACCCGGTTCGCGACAGAGCCCAAGCGCTCTGAATCGCTGACTTTAATTCCCATTTTTTTGACAAGAACTGCGCACTTGTCAGTGCCAATTGACGAGGATTGACGGTCATCGCTTATCACATATGGTCAAAATCAGTCAAAATAATTCTAACAAGGCCAAAAGCGATAGGAATTCGCTCATCGCCATGACAAACCAGTGGGCTCGCCGAATGAATTCGTGATATTCGCGATGCTGGGCTCGCCATGATTCCGGCGAGCGTGTTGCTGCACTGTGCGGAGATACGAACGTGGCAAGGAATGTTCGAAAATCAACGGTGGAAGATACCGGGCCCTCAGCGTCCGCCGGGTCATGGGAAGACGATGGCGGGCGTGGACGGGTCGATCTAATTCCGGCCAAGCGCCATGCTTTCATTCTCGAATGCCTCAAACGGGAAGGAACCGTCGGCGTTCAGGAACTCATTGATCTCATCGGCGCGTCACCTTCGACCATACGGCGCGACCTCGAGACGCTTGAACGGCAGGGAGCATTGGAGCGAACGCATGGCGGAGCGATGCTTCAACGCACGGAACTCGCCACCTTCGAGCCAGATCTCGCCACTGCCGCACACTTCGCCAGGGCTGAGAAGGAGGCCATAGGCGCAGCCATGATGTCGGAACTTCGCCCCGGGCAGAGTGTCATTTTCGACGCAAGCACGACTGTTCTGGAAGTCGCCCGCGCCATCGCCGCCGCGCCCATTTCGCTTACGGCCGTCACCAACAGTCTCGCGATCGCGCAGATACTTGCAACCGTGCCGGGAGTACGCCTCGTCATGCTTGGAGGCACCTGCAAGCCGGGTTCTCTAACTCTGGTTGGCCAGCCTGGCGAGAATTTCCTGCGTACCATCCACGCCGATGTGGCAATTCTGGGCACTCACGCCATCACCGGGGACATGCTCACGGAGACCTCGCTCGAGGTCGCGGCGATGAAGCAGGCGATGATCGCCGCGGCGCGACGGGTGGTCGTGCTTGCCGACAATTCCAAATTCACCACTCCGAATTTCTGCACCATCTGCCGCCTGGCCGACATCCACCAGATCATTACCGATGACGGCATCGATCAGGCCAACCTCAGCAATCTTCGGACGCTCGATGTGAACGTCCGCGTCGTGCGCGTCAGCCGTTCGGGTTCTTCAATTGAGCGCTCTTGAGACTGTCGATATCCGGATCATCGCGGACGACCTGACCGGCGCTCTGGACAGCGCGGTTTGCTTCGCCTCGCCAGGCCAAGGTGTCGGCGTGAGCTGGCAACTGGATCGTAGGCTCTCGGGCCGTTCGGCTGTCGATATCGCCACACGTGAGGGCGCCGAGACAACGGCCGTCGCCAGACACTTGAAGTTCGCGCCATGGCTGGCCGCCGGACAGCTGAGCTTCAAGAAGATCGACAGCCTTTTGCGCGGTCACGTCATTGCCGAAATAGAAGCCTGCATCGTCGAAGGTGCGTACCAGCGGGTTGTACTGGCGCCCGCGTTCCCCTTTCAGGGCCGTGTTACACGCCTTGGGCGTCAATGGCGGCTCGATCGGCCCGAAATGGTCGGTCCCGACATCCTCGCCGGCCTCGGTCGGCGCTTTTCCTCTGGCCGGTCGGTACCGGGCACGCGGCCGGTTCATTTCCTCACACTCTACGACGCCGAAACGGACAAGGACCTGGACGAAATCGTTGCAACGGCGAGCGCGCCGCAGACACTCTGGGTTGGTACGGGCGGCCTGGCTGCCGCGCTGGCGCGACACCTGAGCATACCACACAAGCCTGTTCCGGCACTGCCCGCCCCGTTCCTGGGCCTTGTCGGCACAAATCACGAAGTCACGGCGGGACAGGTGGCCTCGTTTGCCACCAAGCATGCTGATGGGCATATCGTTGTGGAACGCGACATCGACAAAGCGAAAAGGGATCTGGCAAAACGGATCATGCGAGGTGCGCCGTCGGTTGTCACTGTGGTTGCATCGGGTGATCGCCACGCGATTGCAGATCATATCGGCAAGGTGTTTGCGTCGCTTCTTGACGGTTTGCCAAAGCCCGGAACGCTGCTCGTCACTGGCGGCGAAACATTGCGATCGGTGTGCTCCAGCCTCGGCGTCGTCGAACTCACGGTCGAGAGCGAGATTGAACCGGGGCTTCCGATCTCCAGAATCAAAGGCGGCGTTTTCCAAGGGCTAGCCACAACTTCCAAATCTGGCGCGTTCGGCGACAGCGCCCTCTTCTGCAGGCTCGCGACTCTCGCGCGTCGCTGATCAAGACGGTCGCCGGCAAAAGCACAGGGCGGGTCCATTCCCGCCGGTCAAATGACGTCAAGCGATCTTTCAGCAGCCGGCTACACGGGGACTGCTCCCACAGAGAGGTGGGAAAACAGGCGGATTTCACCGTGCGGCTGATTACGAATGACTGCAAAAGAAAACTATTGCGCATCTCTGGTTACAAGGATTAGAAGATGATCACAATTGACCGATTAGAGGCGTTCATGTCTGGTCCAAGACTCGGCATCACAATGGGTGATCCTGCGGGCATCGGCCCCGAGATCATCGCAAAGGCATGCGCACGGCTGAAACCGCGTCTTGCCGACGGATCGTTGTCCCTTCTCATCATCGGCAGCGTCGCCGCCATGCGTGCAATGGAGTCGATTTCCGGGCGCATTGAGGAGGAACAACCGTCAGCTTCGGCCGCGGGGGTTTTTCCGCCGCTAGCCATTCTCGAAGCCGGCCCCGAACGCACACCTATCGAGACAGGCGTCTTGTCGGCGGAAGGCGGGCGCCTCGCCTATCTGGCGATCGAAAAGGCCGTTCGCCTGGCGCAGGCCGGTTCAATTGCGGGCATCGTTACGGCTCCCCTCAACAAGGAGGCGCTCAATCTGGCCGGCTATCATTATGCCGGTCACACCGACATGCTGGCAGAACTCACAGGCGCCCGCGATTCCGTGATGATGCTCGCCCATGGCGATTTTCGCGTCAGCCATGTCTCGACCCATGTAGCGCTGGCCCAGGTTCCGTCGAAACTGACCGAACCTCGGTTGCGGCGGGTTATCCAGCTGACGGT
>NZ_RZPB01000047.1:0-16583 GCF_003998535.1 Mesorhizobium sp. M7A.F.Ca.AU.002.02.1.1
GTGGTGGACGTGAAGACCACACTGGGCGAAGGACCGCTGTGGGACGTCGAACAGGAACGACTCTACTGGATCGACAGCTTCGACGGGCGCGTGTTTCGGGCGACCGCCGACGGGCGCGAGATCCGGTCATGGGACGTGCCGATGAAGATCGGCTCAATGGCGCTGCGCAAGGACGGCGGCGGCGCTGTCGTCTCGCTGCAGCGCGGCTTCCATCTGCTCGATTTCGCCACCGGCGAGGTGACGCTGATCCACGATCCCGAGCCGGACAAGCCGATGAACCGGCTCAACGACGGCAAGGTCGACCGGCGCGGCCGTTTCTTCGCCGGCTCCATGGATACGATGGAAGAGGGGCCGTCCGGCGGTCTCTACAGGCTCGATCCGGATTTTTCCGTCACCCGGATCGATTCCGGCATCATCTGCTCCAACGGTCCATGCTGGAGCCCCGACGACCGCACCTTCTATTTCGCCGATACCTGGACCGGCGAGATATGGGCCTACGACTACGATATCGCCACCGGTGCCGCCACCAACAGGCGTACCTTCGTGCGCGTCGACACCAGCCGAGGCGGTGCGGCGGACGGCTCGACCGTCGATGCCGAGGGCTATCTCTGGAATGCGCTGGTCTATGACGGAAGGCTGGTGCGCTACGCGCCCGATGGCAGCATCGATCGCATCATCGACATGCCGGTCAAGAAGATCACCAGCGTCATGTTCGGCGGACCGAAGCTCGACACCCTCTACGTCACCTCGATGGCCAAGCCGCCGCTGCCGCGTTTTCCCGGCGACGGCGTTTTGCGCGGCAGCCTGTTCGCCATATCAGGCCTTGGCGTTAGGGGCGTTGCGGAACCGCGCTTCGGCGGCTGACGCCAGGCAAGCGAAGCGCCGGTAAAATACGCAGATCAGGCCTTGGCGCAGGAATTCGGGCAAGTCTGGCAATTGATGCCGAACGTGTGCATATACAGGCATACATATATCCATGCAGAGGGGTTTCCGTTAGGCTGAGCGCCCCGCGTCAAACGGGAGCATCGATTGCCAGGATTTGCGGAAAGCGTGATGCAGGGGCCGCGAACCGTGGCCGAACAGGTCGCCAATGTCCTGCGCGAAGCGATTGCCAGTGGCACCATCAAGGCGGGCACTTCGCTGCGCCAGGACGAATTGGCCGAGCAGTTTGGCTTCAGCCGCATGCCAATTCGTGACGCCCTTCGCCAATTGGAAGCCGAAGGCATTGTTTCCATCCATCCGACAAAAGGCGCGCAGGTCGCCCGGATGGACAGCGCCGAGATCAGTGAAATCTATGCACTGCGCGAATTGCTCGAATGCGAGGCGTTGCGGCTTTCGCTTCCCAATCTCGCCGGTGACAGGCTCGACGAGGCGGAACAGGTTCTCGATCAGATCGACGCGGAGCGCAATGTCGGCCGATGGGGCGCGCTGAACCGTGCCTTTCATCTGGCTCTCTACGATGCCTGCGGCAACAATCGATTGCTGGCCTTAATCGAGGCGCACCACAATGCCGCCGATCGCTACGTCCGCATCCTGCTGTCGAACCTGGACTATCGCAGCCGCTCGCAGACGGAGCACCGCGATCTGCTGGCCGCCTGCCGGCGGCGCGACGGCGACAGGGCCATAGGCATTCTGAGGCAGCATCTTCGCGAGGGAAGCGAGACGCTGGTCAGCGCGATCAGGGAAGATGGCCTGTCGCGAAAATCCTGACGACATGGCTTGAGTTGCCTCTGCGCACGATCACTGCCACATATTGCAACATCGCTACTCGATCCGAGGATCATCATGTCCCCCGACAGCAGCCTGCCGGCGCGCGCCCTTGCTCCACGTCGCCACGAAGAGATCCTGCGGCGGCTGGGCGCCCAGGGGTCTGTCAGTGTCGCCGAACTGGCCGGGTTCTTCGATGTCTCGCGCGAAACCATCCGCCGTGATTTGAAGCTGCTGTCGGATAAGGGACGGCTCGGCATCGTCCATGGCGGCGCCGCCCGCTTCGAGCCGAGCGAACCGGCAATGAGCTTGCGCAGCCACGAAAATGCCGGAGGCAAGGCCGCGATCGGCAGGCTGGCCGCCGGTCTTGTAAAGGACGGCATGGTGGTGTTCCTCGATTCCGGCACCACCACATTGGCCATCGCACAAGCCATGGCCGACCTGCGCGATCTCACCATCTGCACGGCGAGCCTGAAGATCGCGCTTCTGCTGTGCCACGTCTCAGGCATGCGCGTGCATGTGCTGGGTGGCGAAGTCGATCCGGGCGAGGAAGCGGCCTCGGGAATCGACATGCTCGAAGCCATGTCGCGCTTTCGCGTCGACATCGCGTTCCTCGGTGGTGGCGCGCTGTCGCCCGACGGCGAGGTGACCGATTTCACCCGCGCCGGCGCCGAACAGCGCAGCCGCATGATCGCGCTTGCCGCCAAAACCTACTTCGTTCTCGACAGCAGCAAGTTCGCAAAGCTGACGCCGCTCAGGATTCCGAATTTTCAACGCGCCGCCGGCGTGATCGTCGACGCGAAACCGCAGGCTGACATCGCTGAAGCGCTTGCGCGCAAAGGGCCTGAGCTGATGATTGCCTCTTTGATGTGATATTTTGTGGTATTTTGTGTTGATATTTGGAATTCGGCTGCTATGATCCAACCGGTGTCAAAACGGCAGGATGTCCCATGGCAAACGAATTCCCTACGCAAGCGCGCGTCGTCATCGTCGGCGGCGGTATCATTGGCTGCTCGGTCGCCTATCATCTGACGAAGCTCGGTTGGACCGATGTCGTGCTGCTCGAACAGGGGCAACTCAGCGGTGGCACCACCTGGCACGCCGCAGGGCTTGTCGGCCAGTTGCGCAGTCATTCCAACATGACCAGCCTGATCAAATACTCCACGCAGCTCTATGGCGAGCTGGAGGCCGAGACCGGGCTCGCCACCGGTTGGAAGAATTGTGGCTCGCTGTCGGTGGCGCGGACCGCCGACCGCATGACGGTGCTGAAGCGCACGGCCGCATCGGCTCGCGCCCAAGGCGTCGAGATCGACGTGATTTCGCCGAAGGAGGCGGCCGATCTATGGCCGGTCATGGCGACCGACGATCTGGTCGGAGCCGTCTGGCTGCCGGGCGACGGCAAGGCCAATCCGACCGATCTCACGCAATCGCTGGCCAAGGGTGCGCGCAATCGCGGCGCGAAAATTTTCGAGCGGGTCAAGGTCACCGGCATCAGCGTGAAGAACGGCGTCGCCTGCGGTGTCGAGACGGACCGCGGCAACATTGCCGCCGAGATCGTCGTCAATTGCGCCGGCCAGTGGGCGCGCAAGGTCGGGCTGATGTGCGGCGTCTCGGTGCCGCTGCATTCGGCCGAGCACATGTACATCGTTACCGGCAGGATCGAGGGCGTGCATCCGGACCTGCCGGTCATGCGCGACCCCGACGGGTTCATCTATTTCAAGGAAGAGGTCGGCGGCCTGGTCATGGGTGGCTTTGAGCCGCACGCCAAGCCGTGGGGCATGAATGGCATTCCCGAAAATTTCGAGTTCGCGCTGTTGCCGGACGATTGGGATCAGTTCGAGATCCTGATGGAAAACGCGCTGGTCCGCGTGCCGCAATTGGCCAAGGCCGAGGTCAAGAAATTCTACAACGGTCCCGAAAGCTTCACGCCGGACAACAATTTTCTCCTCGGCGAGGCGCCGGAACTGAAGAATTTCTATGTCGGCGCCGGCTTCAACTCCATGGGCATCGCCAGCGCCGGCGGCGCGGGCAGGGCGCTGGCGGAATGGATCGTCAACAGCGCGCCGACCATGGATTTGTGGCCGGTCGACATCAGGCGTTTCGCCTCCTTCAACAACAATCCGCGCTGGCTGCATGACCGTGTCAAGGAAACGCTCGGCTTGCATTACGCCATGCCGTGGCCGAACCGTGAACTGGACACGGCGCGGCCGTTCCGCCGCTCGCCGCTCTACGACCGGGTCGCCGCCAAAGGTGCCTGCTTCGGTTCCAAGATGGGCTGGGAGCGCGCCAACTGGTTCGCGGCACCGGGAGAGAAGACCGAGAACGACTATGCCTTCGGCCGCCAGAACTGGCACGAGGCGGTCAAGCGCGAAATGAAGGCGACACGCGAAGCCGTCGCCGTCTTCGACCAGACCTCTTTCGCCAAGCTCCTCGTGCAGGGCCGCGATGCCTGCGCCGTGCTCAACTGGATCTGCGCCGGAAATATTGAGGTACCGGACGGTACGTCTGTTTACACGGGCGTGCTCAATGCACGCGGTGGCTATGAGAGCGATCTCACCGTTATGCGGCTCGGCGCGGAGAAATTCCTCATCGTCACCGGGTCCGCACAAGCTGTCCACGATGCCGACTGGATCGTCAAAAACATTCCATCCGACGCGCATGCAATCGTGACCGACGTCACCTCGTCCTACGCGGTGCTGGCGTTGATGGGACCGCGATCACGCGATCTGCTGGGCAAACTCTCCTCGGCCGATCTTTCCAACGCCGGCTTTCCCTTCGCCACCATCCGCGAGATCGATATCGGCTATGCCACCGCCTATGCCAACCGTATGACCTATGTCGGCGAACTGGGCTGGGAACTGATCGTGCCGACAGAATTCGCCGTCGGCGTCTATGAGGCGTTGCATGAGGCGGGCCGTGAATTCGGTCTGCTGGACGCCGGCTACTATGCGCTCGATGCCTTGCGCATCGAAAAGGGTTTTCGCGCCTGGGGCAGGGAGTTGACGCCTGATATCGACCCCTGGCAGGCCGGGCTTGGCTTCGCCGTGGCGATGGACAAGCCAGGTGACTTTATCGGCCGCGACGCGCTGGTTGAGACGAAGCCATCGGCAGCACCGGCAAGACGCATCGTGCTGTTCACGCTCGATGATGCCGAGCCGATGCTGTGGGGCGGCGAACTGATCCTGCGCGACCGCAAGCCGGTCGGCGAAGTCCGCTCGGCCGCCTACGGCCACACGCTTGGCCGCTCGGTGGCGCTCGGCCTGATCGAGAACGAGGCGGGCGTCGACGCTGCATTTCTCACCGGTGGTCGTTTCGAGATCGACCTTGCCGGCGTTCGCCATGCCGCGACAGCACATCTGCGCAGCCCCTACGACCCGAAGTCGGAGCGGGTGAAGGCTGATGCGGTGGAGATCAGGGCCGCCGCTTAATCCGCTGACATCGAGCGCGCCATATCCAGGAAAGCCCGCACCAGTTTGCCGCCGCTGCGTTCACGCAGGCAGATCAACGCCTCGTCCATCAGGGTCTCGGGAGCATCGATGGTGATCGGCACCAGCCGCGAATCCTGGCCGAATTCGGCCGCCGAGACAAAGCCGATGCCGGCGCCCGAGGCGACGATCTCGCGGACGGCTTCGCGGCCCTCGGCTTCGATCGCCGGCCTCAATTCGATTTTCGAGGCGGCTGCGAGATCTTCGAGTTTCTGACGCGTCTTCGATCCACGCTCGCGCATGACCAGTGATTCCTGCGCGAGCTGCTTGAGGGTGAGCGACTTTTTCGCGGCCAGCGGGTGGTCGACGGATGCAAACGCGATGATCGGCGTCGAGTTGAGTTTCAGCACCTCGAAATCGCGCCCCGTCGGCACCTCGCCCAGCACGCCGATATCGGCATCGTAGCTGTAGAGGCTGCTGATCACCGTCTCGGTGTTGCCGGCGCGCACCGAAACCTGCACGCCGGGGTAGCGGGCCCGGAAGCTGCCGAGAATATGAAGCAGATGATGTGCGGCATCGGCGACGATGCGCAGCGTGCCGGAACGCAGGGCGCGGGACTCCGTCAGGAGTTCGAGCGCCTGTTGCTCGGTATCGAACATGCGGTGGGTTATTTCGAGCAATTTCTGGCCCGAATGGGTCAGCGTGACCTGCTTCTTGTTCCGGTTGAACAGCAGCACATCATACTCTTCCTCGAGCTTGCGCACCTGGTCCGAGATCGCCGGCTGGGTCAGGAAGAGCGCCTCGGCGGCGCGAGAAAAGCCACCGCAGATGGCCACCTGGTGAAAGGCTCGCAACTGGACGTAGCGCATCTCCCGTGCCTCCGACACTTCTGAAATCGCCGACATCTTATCATAAGGATTGCTTAGGAAAAGATCGAAAGGAACGATTTGACTTATGTTTTGCCGACCCTCAGCCTGAGCATGGGTCGACATCCCTGCCGGCCGTTGGCACCGGAGGCGTCGCCATGCAATTTTCCATCATCCTGCTGCATCTGGCGGGTGCGGTCATGCTGCTGCTCTGGGCCGTGCATATGGTGCGCACGGGTGTCGAGCGGGCCTGCGGGCCCGCTTTGCGTGATGCCCTGAGGCAAGCCCGGGGTGAGCGGATCAGATCGGCCGGCGTCGGCACCGTGCTTGCCGTGCTGCTGCAGAGCTCGACCGCCGTCGCTATCCTGGCGGCCGGGTTTGCCGCCAGCGGCATGGTTTCGGTGTCGGCCGGGCTGGCGATCCTGCTGGGCGCCGATCTCGGTTCCGCCCTGGTCGTGCAGGTGCTGTCGTTCGACCTCAGCTGGCTTGTGCCGGCGCTGATCCTGGTCGGCGGCGCGATGGCCCTGAAGTTCGAAGTGGCTGGCATCAGGCATAGCGGGCGAATCCTGATGGGGGTCGCCTTCGTCCTGTTGTCGCTGCATATGATCGGCGAGGCGACCGCACCGATGCGGCAGAGCACCTTGCTGCCACTGGTGATCTCCTATCTGCGCGCGGACTATTTCACCGCCTTTGCCGCCGCTGCCCTGTTCACATGGCTGATCCACTCCAGCGTCGCGGCGATCCTGCTGTTCGTCACGCTTGCCGCACAAGGCGTCTTGCCGGTCGAGGTCGGTCTGTTCTTCATCCTCGGCGCCAATTGCGGCGGCGCGCTGATCGCGGTTTGGCTGACGCGCGGCGAAGCCGTCGAGGCGCGCCGTATCCCGCTCGGCAATCTGATCTTTCGCGGCACGGCGGCGCTGGCGGCTTTGTTCGCGCTTCAGGCCGTGACCTTCCCGGCGCATCTGTTCGGCGCAACCGAAGGCCGCCAGCTGGTCAACCTGCACCTTGCCTTCAATCTGGTGCTGGTCATCTGCTGCTTGCCGTTCACCGGCATGATGGAGCGGCTGGTCGCCTTGTTGATCGCAGACAGGCCGGTGGCAAAGGCCGGAGAGGGTGGAGACCTGATGTCGCGCCGCACCAGCGCGCTCGACCGCACCGTCATGCGCACACCCGGTCTTGCGCTAGCCAGTGCCACCCGCGAGCTGCTGCGCATGGGCGAAGTCGTCGAGGTGATGCTGCGCCCAGTGATGGATTTCTTCGACGCCGGCACCGGCGACCAGATACGCCAGGCTCAAAAACTCGATGAGGAGGTCAACCGCGCCCATACCGAAATCAAGCTCTACATTGCCGAAGTCAATCGCGGCAGCATGAGCGTGGCCGAAGCGCAGCGCGGCATCGAGCTCACCGACTTCGCCATCAATCTCGAACGCGCCGGCGACATCGTCGCCAAGAACCTGCTCGTGCTCACCCAGGAGCTGCGTGACAAGAACCTGCGCTTCTCACGCGACGGCTGGAGCGAACTGGCCGGGCTTCACAACCGTGTCATGGCCAACATGCAGCTTGCACTCAATGTGCTGGTGTCGAGCGATCTCGATTCGGCGCGGCAACTCGTCGTCGAGAAGGAGCGGATGCGCAGACTGGAACGCACGAGCCACGACCGTCACCTCAAGCGCCTGCAATCGGGAATGCCGCAGAGCATCGACACCAGCGACATCCACCTGGAGGCCGTGCGGGCGCTGAAGGAGATCAACTCGCTGATGGCCTCGGTCGCTTATCCCTTGCTGACGCAGAGCGGTGATCTGCTCGAAAGCCGGCTGGCGAGAGGGGCTGCGGAAGTGAGGGCTCCTGCAATGGCCTGAGGACGGATTCCCGCCCGGCAGGCCATCACTAAAATCTATACATCGATACAAAATAACGATTTTACAAATAGATCATTCAGGCCAAGAATAAGGCCACATCGAACGCAGATCGAGCGGAGGACAACATGCTCGCCGAGACGAAATTTGCCGCGGAGCCGCTGGCCAGCCCGGCGCTGGGCGAGCCGTATCTTCTGACCCCGGGGCCGCTCACCACGGCCTATTCGGTCAAGCAGGCGATGTTGCGCGACTGGGGATCGTGGGACGGCGACTTCCGCGCCATGACATCGGATATGCGTCGCCGGCTGCTGGCGCTGACCGGGGACAGGAACGATGAGTTCGACTGCGTGCCGATGCAAGGCAGCGGTTCTTTCTGCGTCGAAGCGATGCTGGGGTCGTTCGTGCCCAGGGACGGCAAGGTTCTTGTGCTGGCCAACGGCGCCTACGGCCTGCGCGCCGCGCAGACCATGCAGTATCTCGGCCGCGCCTATACGCTGATCGACAAGGGTGACTATCTGCCCCCGCGCGGCGACGAGGTGGCAGCGGCCCTCGCGGCCGACCCTGATATCACCCATGTCATCGCCATCCATTGCGAGACCAGTTCCGGCATCCTCAACCCGGTCGCTGAAATTGCCGAAGCCGTCCATGCCAAGGGTCGCAAGCTGCTGGTCGATTCCATGAGTGCGTTCGGCGCCGTGGCGCTCGACGTCAACGAAATCCGCTATGAGGCGATGGTCTCGTCCGCCAACAAGTGCATCGAAGGCGTTCCGGGTTTTGGCTTCATCATCGCGCGCAAGAGCGAACTGGAGGCCGCCAAAGGCAGGAGCCATTCGCTGTCGCTCGATGTCCACGCCCAGTGGGCGCACCTGAACAAGACCGGCCAGTGGCGCTACACGCCGCCGACGCATGTCGTGGCCGCCTTCCTCGAAGCACTGCGCCAGCATGAGGCCGAAGGCGGCGTCGCCGGCCGTGGCGCCCGCTATACGAGGAACCGCGACGTTATGGTGGCCGGCATGCGCGACCTCGGTTTCGAGACACTGCTCCGGGATCGCTGGCTGTCGCCGATCATCGTCACCTTCTTCAACCCGGCTCATGCCAGTTTCGCGTTCGACCGTTTCTACGACCTGATGAAGGACAAGGGCTTCATCATCTATCCGGGCAAGCTGACCGCCGTGGATTCGTTCCGCGTCGGCTGCATCGGCCAGATGGACGAACATGTCATGCGCCGCGTCGTCGAGGCGGCAGCGTTCTCGCTTCATGAAATGGGCGTCGACACCGCCGCCCCACCCGCCGCGGCACTTGCCGAACGCGCCAAACTCGCCGCCTGAAGCGGCCGACTTCGAGGATATCAGATGAACCAGATGTCTCCTGTCACCGTGTCGGTCAACGGCCGCACCTATGCCTGGCCGCGCGTGCCGGCGATCGCCATCTGCCTTGACGGCTGCGAGCCGGCCTATCTCGACGAAGCGATAAAGGCCGGGCTGATGCCGGCTCTGGTCAGGATCAAGCAGAAGGGCACGGTGCGCTTTGCGCACTCTGTCATTCCGAGCTTCACCAACCCCAACAATCTGTCGATCGCCACCGGCCGGCCGCCGTCGGTGCATGGCATCTGCGGCAACTATCTCTATGAGCGCGAGACCGGCAAGGAAGTGATGATGAACGACCCGCGCTTCCTGCGCGCGTCGACCATCTTCCAGGCCTTCTACGATGCCGGCGCCAAGGTCGCCGTGGTCACCGCCAAGGACAAGCTGCGTGCGCTGCTCGGCAAGGGCCTCGCCTTCGACGAAGGCCGCGCGCTGTGCTTCTCTGCGGAAAAATCCGACACCACCAGCAAGGCCGAGCACGGCATCGACAATGCCTCGAAGCACTTTGGGCTGCCGGTGCCGGAGGTTTATTCGGCCGAGCTGTCGGAATTCGTCTTCGCCGCCGGCGTCCAGCTGCTGAAGGAATTCCGCCCCGACATCATGTATCTGACGACCACCGACTATGTGCAGCACAAATATGCGCCCGGCGTGCCGCAGGCCAACGCCTTCTACGAGATGTTCGACAAATACCTGACCGAGCTCGATGCGCTGGGTGCTGCCATCGTCGTCACCGCCGACCATGGCATGAAGCCCAAGCACAAGGCGGACGGTTCGCCTGATGTCGTCTATGTCCAGGACCTTCTCGACGAGTGGCTGGGCAAAGATGCCGCCCGCGTCATCCTGCCGATCACCGACCCCTATGTCGTGCATCATGGCGCGCTGGGTTCCTTCGCCACCGCCTATCTGCCTGATGGCGCCGACCAGGCCGATATCATGGCCAGGCTGGCCAAGATCGATAGCATCATGCTGGTCGTCGACAGCCCGACCGCCTGCGAGCGCTTCGAACTGCCGGCCGATCGCATCGGCGACATCGTGCTGATCTCGACCGAGAACAAGACGATCGGCACCTCGGAACATCGCCATGACCTGGCGGCTCTGAACGAGCCGCTACGGTCGCATGGCGGGCTGACCGAGCAGGAGGTGCCGTTCATCGTCAATCGTGTGCTGCCGGAATTTCCGAACGAGCCGACGCTGCGCAATTTCGATGCCTTCTACTACGCCACCATGGCGGCGGCGCTGGCTTGAGTCGAGCGTGATTGTCGACCCCCACTCCGCCGAGCTTCGCTCGGCACCTCTCCCCCGATCGACGGGGGAGAGGAAAGGCGCCAGGGTTAGCCGCGGCTTAACCTGGAAACGTTGAGGCACTGACCTCGCCTGATTTCCTCTCCCCCGTCGATCGGGGGAGAGGTGGCCCGAAGGGCCGGAGTGGGGGTCGAATCCTCCGCGCAACAAGAATCTGCTGGAGCAGAACCCATGACCAAGCTCGACCCCGCCATCAAAGTTCGCCACGAGCCGATGCGCATCGCCGGCAGACGAGTCGATGCCGAAGGCGTCGTCGAGGTTCGCTATCCCTGGAACGACACCGTCATCGGCACCGTTCCGGCCGGCCGCGCCGATCACGCCCGCCAGGCATTCGAGATCGCCGCCGGCTACAAATCGAAGCTGACCCGCTACGAGCGTCAGCAGATACTGTTCCGCACCGCCGAGGCATTGGCCTCGCGCCGCGATGAAATCTCCGATCTCATCACGCTCGAGCTCGGCATCTCCAAGACGGACTCGCTCTATGAGGTCGGCCGTGCCTATGACGTGTTCACGCTGTCGGCGCAGATGTGCATCCAGGATGACGGGCAGATCTTCTCCTGCGACCTCACCCCGCACGGGAAGGCGCGCAAGATCTTCACCACTCGCGAGCCGTTGAAGGCGATCTCGGCGATCACGCCGTTCAATCATCCGCTCAACATGGTCTCGCACAAGGTGGCGCCGGCGATCGCCACCAACAATTGCGTGGTGGTCAAGCCGACCGAACTGACGCCGATGACGGCGCTTCTCTTGGCCGACATTCTCTATGAAGCCGGTTTGCCGCCTGAAATGCTGTCGGTGGTGACCGGCTGGCCGGCCGATATCGGCAACGAGATGATCACCAATGAAAACATCGACCTGATCACCTTCACCGGCGGCGTGCCGGTCGGCAAGATGATCGCCCGCACCGCCGGCTACAAGCGCCAGGTGCTGGAGCTCGGCGGCAACGACCCGCTGATCATCCTCAACGATTTGTCGGACGAGGATCTGGCAAAGGCGGCGGACCTAGCAGTGGCCGGAGCGACGAAAAACTCCGGCCAGCGCTGCACGGCGGTCAAGCGCATCCTGGTCCAGGAAAGCGTCGCCGACCGCTTCGTGCCGCTGGTGCTGGAGCGGGCGAAGAAGATCCGCTTCGGCGATCCGATGGACCGCGCGACCGACCTTGGCACCGTCGTGCACGAGAAGGCGGCGGCGCTGTTCGAAGCCCGCGTCCACATGGCTGCCGAGCAAGGCGCCGAAATCCTCTACAATCCGGGTCGTCAGGGCGCGTTGCTGCCGCCGATCGTCGTCGATCGCGTGCCGCATACATCCGAGCTGGTCATGGAAGAAACCTTCGGGCCGATCATCCCGATCGTGCGTGCGCCGGACGATGACGAGGCGTTGATTGCGCTCTCCAACTCGACCGCCTTCGGCCTGTCGTCGGGCGTCTGCACCAACTCTTTTCCGCGCATGCAGAAATACATCGCCGGCCTTCAGGTCGGCACCGTCAACATCTGGGAAGTGCCGGGCTATCGCATCGAGATGTCGCCCTTCGGCGGCATCAAGGATTCGGGCAACGGCTACAAGGAAGGCGTCATCGAAGCGATGAAGAGCTACACCAATGTGAAGACATTTTCGCTGCCCTGGTCCTGACCGGACGGCATTGACGGATAGAACAATCGAGGGAGCGTTCGCCGCTCCCTCATTCGCATTTCGGAGACCATGATGGCCGCGATATCTGAACTTGTGCACACCGAAGGCGATTCCAACACCACAGCGGCTCGCGGTCGCTGGGATGCCGGGCAGGGCGATCCGCGGATCCGCGGCCTGCTCGATCGCGACGCGGCCGCCTTCATGCACCAGAGCCTGTCCAGCCCCTGTTTGTCGACGATCGCCAAGGCGCAAGGCATCTGGATCGAGGACACCGCCGGTCGCCGCTTCATGGATTTCCACGGCAACAGCGTCCATCACCTCGGCTATGGCCACCCGAGGCTTGTGGCCGCCATCAAGAAGCAGCTCGATCAGCTCTGCTTTGCGCCGCGCCGTTTCACCTGTGAGCCCGCCGTCGAACTGGCCGAGAAGCTGGCGGCATTGGCGCCCGGCAATCTCGGCAAAGTGCTGTTCACCACCGGCGGCTCGGACGCCATCGAGGTCGCGCTGAAGATCGCCCGCGCCGCGACCGGCCGCTTCAAGACGGTGTCGTTCTGGGATGCGTTCCATGGCGCCGGCTTCGGCGCAGCAAGCGTTGGTGGCGAGGCGACCTTCCGCTCGCACATATCAGGCCCGATGATGACCGGCACCGAGCACGTCGCGCCTTGGGACGGCTATCGCTGCCCCTATGGCCACGATTCCCTGGAAGCATCGGGCCTCGCCTGCGCCAACATGATTGCCTACGTCCTTGGCCGCGAGCAGGACGTGGCGGCGGTCGTCGCCGAACCGATGCGGGCGACGCCAAACCCGCCGCCGCCAGGCTTCTGGAAGCGGGTGCGCGAGGCCTGCGACCGGCACGGCACGCTCTTGATCTTCGACGAGATCCCGACCGGCCTTGGCAAGACCGGCAAATTCTTCGCGCACGAGCATGATGATGTGACGCCTGACATCGTCGTCCTCGGCAAGTCGCTCGGCGGCGGCGTCCTGCCGATCGCCGCCATCATCGCGCGCCGCGATCTCGACGTCACCGGTGGCTTCGCGATCGGCCACTACACCCACGAGAAGAACCCGGTGACGACCCGCGCCGCATTGACGACGATCGACATCATCCTGGAGGAAGGGCTGGTCGAGCGCGCGGCCGAACTCGGTCGGCACATGCTAGGGCGCATGCAGCACCTGATGGCGCGCTCGCCCCATGTCGGCGACGTCAGGGGCAGGGGACTGATGGTCGGCGTCGAGCTCGTCGAGGATCGCGATACGCGCCAGCCGGCACGCGATCTCGCCGAGCGCGTCTTCTATGCTTGCCTTGAACAGGGGCTGAGCTTCAAGATCAGCCAAGGCAACGTGTTGACGCTGTCGCCGCCGCTGGTCATTTCGAAAACCGACCTCGACGGCGCGCTCGACATTGTCGAGCGCACGGTGCTGGCGGCCTGACCGTGAAGGCCGTGCGCACCGACCGCGAACTCGAATGTCCCGGCATCGACGCCGGCTTGCGGGCGAGGGGGGTCGAACTGGTGACGCTGCCGGACGGCATCCCCGAAGCTGATCTCATGCAGGCCGTTGCGGACGCCGATCTTTTGCTGATGTGCTACACGCCGATCACCGCACGGGTGATCGAGGCGGCTCCCAGATTGAACGGCATTGTCAAATATGGCGTCGGCGTCGATGCCATCGACATCCCCGCCGCGATGCGGCGTGGCATTCCCGTTGTCAACGTGCCGGATTATGCTGAGGAAACCGTCGCCGAAGGCGCCTTCGCGCTGATGATCGCGCTGGCCAAGCGGCTGCCCTCCATCACCGCGGCGGTGTCACGTGATGGTTGGATCTGGCCCGAGCAACGCTGGCTGGGGCGCGACATGTCCGGCGCCACGCTTGGGCTCGTCGGCTGCGGCAAGATCGGCCGCAGCATGGCGCGCATGGCAGGCCAAGGATTTCATGCGCGCGTTCTCGGCTTCGATCCCGGTGTCGATGTCGCAACCATGCGCACCGCCGGCATCGAGAAGGTAGAAGACCTCCACGTCATGCTGCGCGCCTGCGATTTCGTTTCCCTCCACTGCGTGCTGAACGACAGGACGCGCGGCTTGATTGGTGAAGCCGAGCTCGCTTGCCTGAAGCCTTCCGCTATCATCGTCAACGTCTCGCGCGGCGCGCTGATCGACGAGGCCGCCCTTGTCGAGGCGATCATCTCGGGGCGCATCGGCGGCGCCGGGCTCGACGTCTATTCGGTCGAGCCGCTGGCCAAATCGGGCCATCCGATGAGCGCGCTGTTCGGCCGCGACAACGTCATCCTGTTTCCGCATCTCACCTTCTTCACGCAGGGGGCCATGCGCCGGCTCGAAGACGACACGCTCGCGCGCTGCTTCGAAATTCTCGAAGGCCGGCCGGTTACCGTTCGTTCGTTCGACCCGCGGCTGCGGGCGCAGACATCTGGGGTTTCATTTGGCTGACCATCACCATCTCTGCACCCAATCGCGGGCCTTCCGCGAGGCCGGAATCGAAGCCAGGCCAGCGTTGCGACAGTTCCATGACAACTATCAGGTAAAATTTGCCTCTCATAAAATAAATAGATTTTACTTATCGATCGTCAGTCCCCAAAGTCGGCACAACGACGAGATCGAACGGTGCCGCATAAGGCTCCGGCCTACAGGCGAGATCGTCACAGTGCATCGCAGAATGTGCCATCAATCACAGGGGAACTGAGCATGAAATCGCAAAAGGCAACCATAGCTACGGCCTTCGCCGCGTCGCTGTTGGCGTCGTCGGCTCTTGTCGGACCGGCACTCGCCGACGGCGTCGTCACCATCTATTCCGCCGACGGCCTGCATGACGGCAATGGCAGCTGGTTCGAGACCGAATTCGCCGCCTTCACCAAGGCCACCGGCATCACCGTGCAGTATATCGAGGCAGGTTCCGGCGGCGTCGTCGAGCGTGTCGCCAAGGAAAAGTCGAATCCGCAGGCCGACGTGCTGGTGACCTTGCCGCCCTTCGTGCAGCGGGCCGCGGCTGACGGCCTGCTGCAGGACTACAAGCCGGAAGCCGCCGACCAGATCGATGGCGGCACAGACAAGTACCGGCCGCTGGTCAACAACTATATGAACTTCATCTACAACAGTGCCGTCCTGCCGGAAGCGCCAAAGGCCTACAACGACCTGCTCGACCCGAAGTTCAAGGGCAAGATCCAGTATTCTACCCCCGGCCAGGCCGGTGACGGCACCGCCGTCATGCTGCAGATCATCCACGCCTTCGGCAGCGAGGATGCCGGCTTCGAGTTCATGAAGAAGCTGCAGGACAACAATGTCGGCCCCTCCGCTTCGACCGGCAAGCTGACCGCGCTGGTCAACAAGGGTGAGCTGCATGTTGCCAATGGCGATCTGCAGATGAACATGTCGCAGATGGCCGACAATCCCAATATCAAGGTGTTCTGGCCGGCTGGACCTGACGGTGTGCGCTCCACCTTCGCGCTGCCCTATGAAATCGGCCTGGTCACCGGCGCACCCAACGCAGACAACGGCAAGAAACTGATCGACTTCCTGCTCTCCAAGGAAGCCCAGTCGAGCATCAGTTCCGTTGCGCTCGGCATGCCGGCTCGCAAGGACGTCAAGCCGGATGACGCCAACTTCGCCAAGGCGCAGGAGGCGATGAAAGGCGTGACCATCTGGTCGCCGAACTGGGACGACGCGCTGAGCAAGCTACCCGATTATGTCAAGCGCTGGAACGAAGCGACCGGAAGTTGATCCGCAAGGGAAACCCGGAGGACCACGCCATGTCGGCCGCAGCGTTTACTGGTACCAGTGTCATGGACATCGACGCCGCGAAGGTTCGCGGCGCCGGCTCCAATGTCCATTTCGACAAGGTCAGCGTTGCCTATGGCGCGCATGTCGTCCTGCATCCGCTGACCCTGGATATCGCACCTGGCGAGATCCTGGCGATGATCGGCCCATCCGGCTCCGGCAAGACGACGGCCTTGCGCGCCGTGGCCGGCTTCGTGCGACCCGCCAGCGGGCGGATCCGCATCGGCGCCACCGATGTGACCGATCTGCCGCCCTACGAGCGCGGCCTTGGCATGGTGGTGCAGAACTACGCGCTGTTTCCGCATATGCGGGTCGAGGACAACGTTGCCTTCGGCCTCAGAGCACAGGGCGCCGACAAGGCGCTGATCGGTGAGCGGATCAAGGATGCGCTGGGCACTGTCGGCATGTCGGCCTATGCCCGGCGCTATCCGCGCGAGCTTTCGGGCGGCCAGCAGCAGCGCGTGGCGATTGCGCGTGCCTTGGCCGTGCGGCCGCGCGTGCTCCTGCTCGACGAGCCGCTCTCGGCGCTCGACGCCCAGATCCGCCGCAACATGGTCGAGGAGATTGCCCGGCTGCACCGCAGCCTGCCCGGCCTCACGATCCTCTATGTCACCCACGACCAGACCGCGGCCCTGACGCTTGCCGC
>NZ_RZPB01000480.1:0-4788 GCF_003998535.1 Mesorhizobium sp. M7A.F.Ca.AU.002.02.1.1
CTCGACGCCTATGTCGACGACCAGATCGACGTCACCCGCCGCATCGAGGTGGAGGCATTCTTGTCCGCTCGCCCGGAGGCGGCGGCGCGCGTGATGTCGGATCTCAGGACCCGCGATGAACTGCGCGTGGCGCTTGCCGGCTCCAAAGGTATGGCACGGCCCGCGACCGCCGATGCCGCGCGGCGGCTGGAGAGGGGGCTTGCCCGCGGCCGCATCTTCGGTGTGCTGCAGCGCGCCGCGGTGGTTGCTGTCTTCGTCGCCGCCGGGTGGCTGGCGAACGGTATCATCGGGCCGATGTCGGTGACCAAGGTCGTCGCCTCGCCGCAGCCGCCCGCCTATGTCGACGACGCAGTGCGGGCCCACAGGACCACGCTGGTGCGCGAGAGCATGCCGTCGCAGCCCGAGGCGCCCAACTACAACGCCGGCGAGATTCGCGCCGCGACCGCCATCGTCATGCCGTCGCTGCCCAAGGATTGGAAGGTCCGCGACGTGCAGATCTATCCGTCCCGCTTTGGTCCGAGCGTCGAGATGGCGGTCGAGACGAAAGACATGGGGCTGGTGTCGCTGTTTGCGATCCGGCCTGGAACCTTCGACGTCGTCAAGCCGACGATCGCGCCCTCGGGCGACATCTCATCGGCCTATTTCCAGATCGGCGATGTGGCTTATGCGGTGGTCGGACGAAGCGAGGTCCACGACCTCGACCGCGCCGCAGAGACGCTCGCCAAGACGCTCTACTGATCGATCCACAAAGGAGAACGCAAATGAACACCCCCAATCTGGGATATCGCGTCGCCGCCGGCGCCCAAACCGGAGCCGTCTTCGACGAGGGCCTGCGCCAGCATATGCTGCGCGTCTACAACTACATGGGTGTCGGCCTGGTGGTCACCGGCCTCGTCGCCTTCATGATCTCATCGACGCCGGCGCTCTACGTGCCGATCTTCTCCAGCCCGCTGAAATGGGTGGTGATGCTGGCACCGCTCGCCTTCGTCATGCTGTTCTCGTTCAAGATGCAGACCATGTCCGCGGCGAATGCCCAGGCGATGTTCTGGGCCTTCTGCGCGGTCATGGGCCTCTCGCTCGCCTCCGTGTTTCTGGTGTTCACCGGAACCAGCATCGCGCGCACCTTCTTCATCGCAGCCACCATGTTCGGCGCCACCAGCCTGTACGGCTACACGACAAAGCGCGACCTGACCCAGTTCTCGTCGTTCCTGATCATGGGCCTGATCGGCGTGGTGATCGCCAGCATCGTCAACATCTTCCTCGGCTCGACCGCGCTGCAGTTCGCCATCTCGGTGATCGGCATCGCCGTGTTCATCGGCCTGACCGCCTGGGACACGCAGACGATCAAGGAACAGTATGCCGAGAATTTCGACGCGGAATCGCGCCAGAAACTTGCCGTCTTCGGCGCCTTCTCGCTCTATCTGAACTTCATCAACATCTTCCAGCTGCTGCTGAATTTCACCGGCGAACGCGAATAACGACTATCCGCTGTGGGCAAGAGCGAGGGTTATTGCTCTTGATGCGGAGAGGTGGCCGGAGGGAGATCCTCCGGCCACAATTCGTTCCTGCAGAACCAGGCTGCACCTTGAGTCCCGAAGCGCTTTTGCTAGTCTGCCCACCGCGCCGGCCTTCAACAACGACCCGCGAGGAAATGTGGCACAGGACAGCCAAACGCTTCATGGCGACGGTATCTCGGCGACCATCGTTGCGCAGGGCGCCGAACTGATTTCGCTGCAAGATGTGCGCGGATTCGAATTCCTGTGGCAGGCGGGGCCGGAATGGCGGCGTCACTCGCCGGTGCTGTTCCCGATCGTAGGGCGGCTGGCGGGCGATCATCTGCGCCATCGCGGCCGGACCTATCCAATGACGCAGCACGGGTTCGCGCGCGACAAGCCGTTTGCCTGGGCGCGGAAGGGACCGCGATCCTGCACGCTGGTGCTTGCCGACGACGCCGACACCCGGGCGCGCTATCCGTTCGCCTTTCGGCTTGAAGTGACCTACACGCTGGTCCGCCAGCAGCTTGATGTGACTTTCGACATCACCAACACCGGCGATGAGCCGCTGCCGGCATCGATCGGGGCGCACCCGGCATTCAATTGGCCCTTGCAGCCGGATCTGGCCAAGACGGATTACCGGCTGATCTTTGCCCACGATGAACCGGCGCCGATCCGCCGCCTTAAGGACGGACTGCTGCTGAAAACGCCGCAGCCGACGCCTGTCGAAGGCAACATACTCCCGCTCTCCGAGCGGTTGTTCGACGAGGACGCGGTGATCATGGACCAGCCCGCCAGCTCCAGCGTGCGTTATGCCGCCGAGCGTGGCCCGGCGATCGAGATGTCCTGGCAAGGGGTTCGGGAGTTGGGCGTCTGGTCAAAGCCGGGCGGCGCGCCGTTCCTGTGCATCGAACCCTGGCACGGCCTTGCAAGCCCGGTGGATTTCGATGGTGATTTTGTCGACAAACCAGGCCTGATGCTGATCGCGCCGGGTGCAAGTCGCGTGATGAGCTATCAGGTACGTCTGCTGCCAATAGCCAATTGGAGTGCGCTCAGTGAATTCTGAAACGATCGAGATCTACCATCCACGTGGTGTTTCAAATTTGGGCCAATGGGACATTGGTGGTCTCAAGCTCAAAGTCTATGGTCTCGTCGCAGACAACAGAAAGA
Source organism: Mesorhizobium sp. M7A.F.Ca.AU.002.02.1.1 (assembly GCF_003998535.1). Taxonomy (NCBI): domain Bacteria; kingdom Pseudomonadati; phylum Pseudomonadota; class Alphaproteobacteria; order Hyphomicrobiales; family Phyllobacteriaceae; genus Mesorhizobium; species Mesorhizobium sp. M7A.F.Ca.AU.002.02.1.1. Next base: position 2,664 of record NZ_RZPB01000480.1, read on the forward strand.
TCGACGAACCCATGGCGACTCTGGCGCAGTCATTCGTGCGACAGGAGGTTCTGCCGCGTGTGGCGGACGAGGGTGACGAGAATGGCATGGGCTTTGTGATCATTCATCCTGGTGAGCTCGGTGTGTCCATCTTAGCTCACTGGTGGATACAGGGTTCGGTGCTTTGTCAGCACATCTATCGGAAGCTGTATTCCGCAACCGAACCGATGGACACGGTTAAGAGACCTGTTATTGCCTGTGTTTGGGAATTGGCTCTGATGAATGCCGAGCAGGAAGCTTGGCGAAAAACGATGATGAAAGGCGAGCCCAATCCATTGGGATACATGGGCGCTTGGGCTGACTTCGAAGCTGCATAGAGGCTGCTCATGATCGACTATTGCGTGGTCGCCCAGATCGTCGGTGCCCAATGAAGCTGTACTTCAGCCGCAATCCCAATCCTCGATTGGCGGTCGCGATCGCACGCTATCTCGAAACGAAACTGGACTTCGAATTCGCCTCGCCATTCGCTGCCGGGCAAATGGAGAAATTTCGCCGGTTAAATCCCAACCTCTCACTGCCCATCCTTGTGGATGATGAGGGAAAGAGCCTCTGGGAGGCAGACGCCATAGCCTGCAGGCTGTCGCGCCACGCGCATTCGGATTTCTGGCGCACCGGCGATGACGAACCTGAGATGATCCGGTGGCTCAGCTGGGGCAAGGAGCACTTCGCACTCGCTTGCGACACGGTGCATTTCGAACGTGGGACGAAACAGCGGTACGGCATCGGCCCGATCGATCAGAAGCGGGTGGAGGAGGGCCTGAACCAATTCCATACGGCTGCGGCAATACTCGACGCCGTGCTTGCCGAGCGGCAGTGGCTGGTCGGCAATTCGGTTTCCTATGCCGATTTTCGAATGGCGACCTTCCTACCGTTCAACGACGCCGCCAGACTGCCGCTCGACGATTATCCCTCTGTCAGCCGCTGGTACCGTCGACTTGAAGACATCGACGCCTGGCGTGACCCTTTCAAAGGGATGGATGCACCCGAATTGCCGCCGGTGCCGCAAATGGCCGTCGCGGATCAGCGGTGAGAACGCGCGCGAAGAGCAGCGCAGCAGGCCGAGCCTACCAAGGCGATGATGTGCGGGGGACCGGATGAATATCTATGTCCTGAGCGTGATCGAAGGACAGGAATGGGTCCTTCCTCGGCAGGCGGACGACTACCAGCTGTTTTCGACGCTCTGCGGCCGGAAGCAGACACAATGGCATCCGCCCAGGATGGAGATCCTGCGCGAACACGACGACGGTACGCTCCGGCAATATTCAGATTTTCCATGGCTTGGCGAGCATGTGCTCATCCTGCGAGCGAGGGCGTCGAAGTTGCTTCGGCCAACCCTCCAACCATACGGTGAATTCCTGCCGCTTCCTGCTGACGAGCCAATATCGCTCTTCAATGTCACCACCGTGATCGATGCACTGGACGAGGAACGTTCAAAGATCGTTCGCTTTGACGATGGCGGCGTCATGGTGATCGAAAGCCTCGTCCTTCGAGCGGACGCAATCGGCGGTACCGAGATATTCAAGCTGCCCGAGCGTGCCGACGGGGTGCGAACATCCGATATTTATCTGCAGGAGACGATCGTACGCCGGATCGGGGAGCTTGGGCTCAAGGGCATTGCTTTCAACCTGGTCTGGAGCGACGAGCCGGTCGGACGAGGCAGGATCGAATACCCAGGTGTCAAAAAGGGCATTTCAACCGCAAGCTCGCTCACGCGCCTTTGGGCCGCTCTGCGGCGAAGAGCGGGATTTTGACATCAAACCTGCCGGACGACGGTGCCGACCACATTGACAAGAAGGCGCGCGGCGGTCAGCGCTGACAGGCCGTCAATATCGGCCGGAGGATAGAACTCGACAAGGTCGAATCCTGCGATCCTGGCCCGTTTGCCGAGGCCGGCGATCAGGTCGATTACCTGCGTGTAGGTGAGGCCGCCGGGTGTACGCGCCGCCACGCCCGGCATGATGCTTGGATCAAGGCTGTCGCAGTCGAGGGTGACGACGACCCGCGCGGCTTCCGGAATATGCCGGAGCGCGGCTTCGACGCCCTGGGCATGAACCTCGCGGGCGGTCACGAAGCGGCTGCCATAGCG
>NZ_RZPB01000481.1:0-4776 GCF_003998535.1 Mesorhizobium sp. M7A.F.Ca.AU.002.02.1.1
ATCTTCATGAAATCCGCCATCGCCTTGTACTGCCTGGCCAGGTCAGCACCGCCGCTTGAAGCCGCCACGCCCGTCGGCTTGCGGCACACAGGCCCACGGCGCAGGTGTGTCGCAGGTTCCTCCGGCGATGCACATCGATGCGGGGCCGAACGATGCGTTTGGCCCCGCATTGATATGGCGCCCGGCGCCGGCAGATGTGCGTCGATCTAGGGGCTTGGCCTCGGAACATCATCGGCCGATGCTTTGGTTTGACGATCGAAGACGACCGCCAGGCCGTTCTTGACGGCAAGTGAGGCGACCATGTCGTCGAGCTCGCGATCGGGAATGGCGGGTTTGAGGACCTGCCGGATGGCCCGATAGGCCTGCTCGGTCGACACATAGTCATAGCGCTTTTTACGCGCTTCCACATATTGCTCGATGAGAATGCCCAATCGGCGGGCGGCTATGTCATCTGGCTGCTGCAAGGGAGCCTCCTCAAGCGTCGATCGTTTGCAGACCCCCCGGATGTAAAAACCCACGCTGCGAAAGTTAAGGCCTGCGGCTGGTCCGAAGCCAAATAAATACGCTGTGGTCATCGACGATCCGCACGGCAGCCAAGCCAAGCGTCGGTCAAGGCCTTGGGCGAAATAGGGCGGCAGCGATCGGCTCCCAAGCGCGGAGCGATCCGCCCAGACGTGCATTCACAACAGCGTCGACAGAGCGGCCATGAAGTGGTCGTTTTCCGAAGTCGAGCCGATGCTGACACGCACATAGGTGTCAAAGCCCTGCTGCTTCCACGGTTTGACGATGACCCCTTGCCGCAGCAGGCCTTCGACGAAGACGGAGGCATCTTGCCGGCAGTTGAAGAACAGGAAATTGCCTCTGGAGGCGGCGACGTCGAGGCCCTTGCTCGCCAGGAAAGTCTCGACGCGTTTTCTCTCCGCCCTGGCCAGAGCTACGACCCTGGCGAGGTGTTCGTCATCGGCCAGCGCCGCGAATGCTGCGGCCTGGGCCATGCCGTTGGCGTTGAAAGGCGTGCGGACGCGGTCGAGCAGCGTGCGCAGCTCCGGGTCGCCGACGATGCCGAAGCCGATCCGCAATCCGGCCAGGCCGAACGCCTTGGAAAAGGTCCGAAGCACGATCCACGGCCGGTCGAGCTTTCCCAGATAGGGCAGGGATGACGCATAGTCGTCGCCCTTGGCATATTCGGCATAGGCTTCGTCGATGACGATCAGCGTCTCGTCGCTCGTCGCATCCAGAACCCTCGACAGATTGCCGCCGGAGAGCCAGCTGCCGACCGGGTTCATCGGGTTCGAGAACAGCAGCATGCGCGGCCGTTCGCGCACCGCCTCGACCAGCGCATCGACATTGATGGTCAGATCGTCGTTGACGACAACGCGATTGACGGTAGCGCCCATCAACGTGGTGTAGTCCTCATGCAGCGGAAACGACGGATAGAGCGTGACGACGGCGTCGCCCGGCCGCAACACGGCGCGGCTGATGACGGAGAGAAGATCTTCGGAACCGTTGCCGAGGATAATCTGGTCCTCGGCGACGGCATATTTGTCGCCGATCGCCTGGCGCAGCTTGCGCCCGGCAGGATCCGGATAGAGGCGGAACATCTCGGAGCCGGCATGCATCGTGGCGGCGAGGGTCGGGCTGGGCCCGAGCGGGTTTTCGTTCGAGCCCAGTTTGGCGATTCTGGCCGGTGCGTATCGTTTCCGTACCTCGTCAATGGTCAGTCCGGAATTGTAGGGCGACAGGCGGTTGACTTCGGTGCGGACCATATCCGAGGCTTTCGACACGGGCTGGCTCCTCTGCGGTGGATTTCGTCATCCGTACCGCAGCTGAAATGCTTTGTATATGCTTGTATATGTAACTTGACCTGATAGTCTCTACGCCGAAGCGGAAACCGACACCGACCAGGAGGATCACATGCGCAACGCTTCTCTCTTCGATCTCTCCGGCAGGAAGGCGCTTGTCACCGGCGCCAGCCGTGGCATCGGGCGCAGCATCGCCGAAGCGCTGAGTGCTGCCGGCGCCGACGTCGCGGTCACGGCGCGCAGCCTGGCCGCGCTGGAGCACACGACGGTCGCCATCCGCGCGGCCGGTGGGGTGGCGCATGCCATCGCTCTCGACGTCACCGATGTCGGCCGCTGCCGCGCAGCCACCAACGAGGCTGCCAGCCTGCTTGGTGGTCTCGACATTCTCGTCAACAATGCCGGGATGGAGGAGGTGCGGCCCTCGCTCGATGTCGACGAGGCGCTGTGGGACAGGATCGTCGACACGAATCTGAAGGGAGCGTTCTTCTGCGCCCAGGCCGCCGCGCGGCAGATGCGCGACGCCGGCCGTCCCGGCACCATCATCAACCTGTGCTCGCTGACGTCGGAAGTCGGAATCCCAACCGCGGTGCCGTATGGCTCGTCGAAGTCCGGCCTGCTCGGCATGACGCGGGCGCTTGCGGCCGAGTGGGCGGAGCTTGGCATAAGGGTCAACGCCATCGCGCCGGGCTATTTCAGGACGGCGATGACGGACGTTTTTTACAACAACGAGGCATGGCAGCACTCCATGCTGGCCAAGATCCCGCAGCGGCGTTTCGGTGATCTCTCCGACCTGCATGGCATCGCCGTGTTCCTCGCTTCGGATGCGGCGGCCTACATAACCGGCCAGTCCATTCCGGTCGATGGCGGCTTTCTCGCCTCGATCTGATGAGGCAGGTTTATCTCGGTAGTTTCGACGGGAAGGAAGATGGAAAAATCGCTGGCGACCGTCACATAGACATGTATATACTTTTGGCCGAGTGAAGCCTCTCGACGGCTTTGATCCTTGTTCAGGGTCGACCTGTCGGCCCGCAGCATATGGCCGGCCTGCGCCAGCCGTGATTGCGTTCCAAGAGTTCCAGGAGAACGAGCAGCCATGTCCGACATCAGCTTCCACGATTTGTCATCCATCGATGCCGACCAGCGCGCCAGTCTGCTGAAGCGCGCCGAGGCCGATCTGACGGTCTTCGTCGAGAAGGTCCGGCCGATCATCCAGGCCGTCAAGGACGAAGGCGACGCCGCCTTGATCCGCTTCGCCAGGGAACTCGACAAGGCCAATGTCGCCGAGGGCGAGCTGCAGGTGTCGGAAGCCGAGTTCGACGCGGCGTTCGACAAGGTGGAAAAGGACGTCGTCGAGAGCATCCAGTTCGGCATCGACAACATCAGGCATTTCCATGAGGAGCAGAAGCCGGAAACGATGTGGCTCAAGGAAGTCCGGCCGGGCGCCTATGCCGGCGACCGGTACACGCCGATCGCTTCCGTTGCGCTCTACGTGCCGCGCGGCAAGGGTGCTTTCCCATCGGTGACGATGATGACGTCGGTGCCGGCGGTGATTGCCGGCGTGCCGCAAATCGCCATCGTGACGCCGCCGACATCGGATGGTTCGGTGGACGCGGCAACGTTGGTCGCCGCACGCCTCGCCGGCGTCGGAACCGTCTACAAATGCGGCGGCGCTCAGGCAGTTGCCGCCGTCGCCTACGGCACGGAGACGGTGAAGCCCGCGCTCAAGATCGTCGGCCCCGGCAGCCCCTGGGTGGTGGCGGCCAAGAGCGTGCTGTCTTCGGTCATCAACACAGGCCTTCCGGCCGGGCCGTCCGAAGCGATCATCTTTGCCGATGACAGCGTCGACGGCGGGCTTGCCGCGCTCGACCTGTTGATCGAAGCCGAGCACGGGCCGGATTCCTCGGCCTATCTGGTGACGCACAGCCGCAAGGTCGCCGAAGCCGCATTGGCTGCAATCCCGGAGCATTGGTCGCGGATGACCGAGCAGCGTGTCGAGTTTTCACGCGCGGTGCTGACCGGCAAGCGCGGTGGCATCGTGCTGACCGCGTCGCTGGAAGACAGCTACCGCTTCATCAACGACTATGCGCCCGAACATCTCGAGATCCTGTCGAAGGAGCCGTTCGCGCATCTCGGGCGCATCACGGAGGCGGCTGAAATCCTGATGGGGCCGCACACGCCGGTGACGCTGGCCAATTTCGTGCTTGGACCCAATGCGGTGCTGCCGACCAGCCGTTGGGCGCGGACCTACGGGCCGCTTTCGGTGACGGATTTCGTCAAGCGCTCGTCGGTCGGCTATGTCACCTCGGTGGCCTATCCGGAACTCGCTCTGCACGCCCGCAGGCTCGCCCGCTACGAGGGCTTCAGCTCGCATGAGAACGCGGTCTCGGAGATCCGCGACCGCTATCTTGCCGGCTGAGCGGAACCGATCGAGATGAAGGCGGCACGACTTTACGGGCCCGGCGATCTGCGCGTCGAGGACATCGCGACGCCGGGCGCGCCGGATGCAGGCTGGGTGAAGCTCAGGGTCGATGCCGCCGGCATCTGCGGTTCGGACCTGCATAATTTCCGCACGGGACAGTGGATAAGCCGGTCGCCTTCGACGGCCGGCCATGAACTCACCGGCACGGTGACCGCCACCGGCGCGGGCGTCGACGCCTTCGCTATCGGTGACAGGGTTGTCGCCGATTCCCGCTTCTGGTGCGGAGACTGCGCGCAATGCCAAGCCGGCAGGCGTCATCTCTGCGCGTCACTGGGCTTCGTCGGAGAAATCTGCGACGGCGGATTTGCCGAACAGGCCGTGCTGCCCGCACGGCTTTTGCATATCATCGATGCCGGGCTCGACGAGCGGGTCGCGGCAATGGCCGAGCCGCTGGCGGTGGCGCTGCACGCGGTGCGGCGCCTGCCGAAAACGACAGGCTTCGTGCTGGTCGTCGGCTGCGGGCCGATCGGCGGTCTTGCCGCCCTGCTGTTGTCG
>NZ_RZPB01000482.1:0-4750 GCF_003998535.1 Mesorhizobium sp. M7A.F.Ca.AU.002.02.1.1
GATGCCCCAGAAGCCGGCACCGTCGACACGTGCCGCCCGGAACAGCTCCTCCGGCATCGAGGAGAAATAATTGCGGAACAGCAGCGTCAGGATCGGCATGCCGAAAATGGAATGGACGATCACCAGCCCGCTGAGGCTGCCATAGAGGCCGATCTCGCGCAGGATGATGACGATCGGATAGATCATCACCTGGTAGGGAATGAAGGCGCCGACGATCAGGATGATGAAGAACGTATCGGCGCCCTTGAAGCGCCAATTGGCCAGTGCATAACCGTTCACCGAGGCGATGGCGATCGACAGCAGCACTGACGGCACGGTGATGCGCACCGAATTCCAGAAGCCGCGCGAGAGCCCGTCGCAGTTAAGGCCGGTGCAGGCAGTCGACCACGCTTTGACCCACGGTTCGAAAGTGATCTCGAGCGGCGGTGAGAAGATGTTGCCGAGCCGGATCTCCGGCATGCCCTTGAGCGAGGTGACGACCATGACGTAGAGCGGCAAGAGGTAGTAGACCGCCATGACGAACAATGTGCCGTATAGGAAGACGTTGCGGCGCGAAATCACGCGGCGCGGCTTCGGGCCGTAGGGATCGGTGATGCCCTGGCGCGCGCCGGCGGCGGTGCTTGCTTGAGCGGTGATGTCTGCCATGCTCATTTGCGCCGCCCGAACTCGAGATAGGCCCAGGGCACGATGACGATCACCACCGAGAGCAGCATCATGGTCGAGGCAGCAAAGCCCTGGCCGAGGTTCTGGGCGAAGAACATATAGTCGTAGACGTATTTGGCCGGCACTTCGGAGGCGATGCCTGGGCCGCCGCTGGTCTGGGCCACGACGAGGTCATAGACCTTGACGATGCCGGCAGCGATGATGACGAGCGTGGTGATGAAGACCGGCCGCATCATCGGGATGACGATGAACAGATAGGTCTTCCACATCGGGATCCCATCCACCCGCGCCGCCTTCCAGATGTCCTCGTCAATGCCGCGCAGGCCAGCCAGCATCAGGCACATGATGAGCCCTGTGCCTTGCCACAGCGCCGCGATCGATATGCCGTAGATGACGATGCTGGAATTGTAGAGCGGGTCGAAGCTGAAGCTCGTCCAGCCTAAGTCACGGACCACATGCTGGATGCCGAAATCCGGATTGAGCAGCCACTGCCAGACCAGGCCGGTGACGATGAAGGAGAGCGCGAAAGGATAGAGGAAGATGGTGCGCAACGTGTCCTCGAAGCGGATCTTCTGATCGAGCAGTGCTGCAAGCAGGAAGCCGATGACCAGCGAGAACACCAGCGAGATCGCGCCGTAGATCAGCAGGTTCTCGATCGAGATCAGCCAGCGCGGCGTCGCCCACAGCCGGTAATATTGGTCGAGCCCGACGAAATTCAGCCGCGGCAAGAGCTTCGAATTGGTGAAGGAATAGAGCACCGTCCAAACGGTGCCGCCGACGAAAACCACCATGGCGGTGAGGATCATCGGGATCGAGGCGACCTTCGCATTGAGGTTGCGGAACAGAAGGTTGGGGCGTTCGCTCTTGCTCATCTCGTCAGCCGGCTGGGTAAGGGCGGTGCATTCCCGGCCCTGCATTCGCAAGGCCGGGAGCGAGGTGGCTTGCCGCCAGCGTCAGTCCGCCGAAGCGATGAGGTCGGCGAAGCGCTTCTGTGCGTCTTCGACGGTCAATTCCGGCTTGGCGAAGAATTCGGCGAAAAGGTCTTCCTTCTGCTTCTGGGTGTCCTGCGAAAGCAGTTGGTCCGTCCATGGAATGACGGCGCCCTTGGCGAGGATGGCGAGGCCTTTCTTCATGCAGTCGTTCGCCGCGTTGAGATCGACGTCGCCGCGCACCGGCAGGGAACCCTTCTTCAGATTGAAGGCAACCTGCGTCTTGGGATCGAGCAGCGTCTCGGCCAGCACCTCCTGCGCCTTGCTCTTGTCGGCATCCTTGAGCAGCGGGAAGTAGAAGGCGTCGCCGCCCGTGGCTATGACCTCGTTCAGCCCAAGGCCCGGCAGGCAGGTATAGTCCTTGCCGGCGGTCTTGCCGGCAACCTGGAACTCGCCCTGTGCCCAGTCGCCCATGATCTGGCCACCCGCCTTGCCGGTGATGACCAGGTTGGTCGCCTGGTTCCAGTCCTGCACATTGGTGTCCTTCGCCATCTTGCGGGCATCGTCCGCGGCCTTGAAGACCTTGGCGACTTCGGGCCCGGCGGCGAACTTGGCATCCTTGTCCTTGTAGACCTTGAGGAACGTGTCCGTGCCGCCCACAGCCGCAAGCAGCACGTCGAAGGCACCGGAGGATTGCCAGGCTTGCCCGCCGACGGCGAGCGGGATGATGCCGGCCTTCTCCAGTGCCGGCGCTGCCGCCACGAATTCATTCCAGTCCTTCGGCAACGGCACGCCGGCCTTCGCGAAGGCTTCGTTGGACAGCCACAGCCACTGCCAGGAATGGATGTTGACGGGCACGCAATAGATCTTGCCGTCGATGGTGCAGCCGTCGAGCAGGCTCTTCGGCCGCACGACATCAGTCCACTTGCCCTTGGTGGCGACGTCGGTGAGGTCGCGCATCAGGCCGGCCTGCACCAACTCTTCCGCCTGCCGGCCGTGGTTGAACTGCGTGGCGCCCATCGGATCGCCACCGGTGATGCGGCTGATCATGATCGGCCGCGCCGTGCCGCCGGAGCCGGCAATGGCGCCGTCCACCCAGTGGTTGCCGGTCGCATCGAATGCCTTGGCAAGTTCCGCAACCGCCGCGGCCTCGCCGCCTGAAGTCCACCAATGGGTGACTTCCAGGTCCGTCGCGGCCGCCTGGCCGGCAAATTGCAGTGCAGCCGTCGCCGCCAGGGCAGCGGTCAAAAATCTGTATCGCATTTCGGCTCCTCCCAGAATCTGAAACGTTACAGATTTTCGATACGGCAATTGCGCGGGCTGTGCAACCCATCAACGAAGCGCCCTCGATATTTTTTCGGGCCGCGAACAAATCCGCCTGAATGATCGCGCTTCTCATGCACTGCAGCATGGTTTGCTGCGGCGCAAACACCGAAATGCCGCCTGATACGGGCAAAAGGCGGCGGCAGGGCGATTTCTCCTGGAATCCCAATGCGTTTCGCAAAAAGAACCATCCACCTCGTGACGAGGACATACATCTCGATACTGGCAATCTGTAACGTTTCAGTATATTGACGCTTTGCCGGGGCTGGGACGCATATCGTATCGCTATGACGGCGATTGCCGACATGGCCCGCGGCTGCTATGCGCCTGACGGGCGGGACGAATGGACAGACAGCGTACGGACAAGAACGGGGAGAACTCGGCACAGGGACGGCCGACGTTGAAGACGCTTGCCTTCATGACCGGGCTCGGCGTCACCACCGTGTCACGCGCCTTGAAGGATGCCCCGGAAATCGGCGCCGAAACCAGGCGCCGCGTCCAACTCGTCGCCAAGCAGATCGGCTACCGGCCGAACCGCGCCGGCGTGCGTCTGCGCACCGGCAGGACCAATGTCATCAGCCTCGTGCTCAACACCGACCGCGAGATCATGAGCTTCGTCTCGGACATCATCTACGGCGTTTCGGAAGTGCTCGCCGAAACGCCCTATCACCTGATCGTCACGCCTTATTCCCGCTCGCAGGATCCGATGGAGCCGATCCGCTATCTCGTCGAGACCGGCTCGGCCGATGGCGTCATCATCTCGCGCACCCAACCGAACGATCCACGCGCCCGCTACATGCTCGAGCACGGCATGCCCTTTGCCACGCATGGCCGCACCGACATGGGCCTGGTCCACCCCTACCATGACTTCGACAACCATGTATTCGCGATGGAAGCCGTGCGCCGCCTGGCGAGCATGGGCAGGCGCAAGCTGGCGCTTCTGTCGCCGCCACCCGGGCTGACCTATTATGGCCACACGCTGAACGGCTTTGCCGATGCGCTGAGCGAGGTCGGCGCCAGCGAAATTCCGTTCAACACCGTTTCCATCGATCACACGATCGAGCAGATCAGGACCAGGACCGCGCAGGTGATGCGCCGCGAGAACAGGCCGGACGGCTTCGTCAGCAGCGCTGCCGCCGCGACACTGGCTATCGTCGCCGGCATCGAAGATGCCGGCCTCAAACTTGGCCGCGACGTCGATGTCGTGTCCAAGCAGTCGTCGGACCTGTTGCACCTGTTCCGGCCGGAATTGCTCGTCGTCAACGAGAACTTCCGCCTGGCCGGCTCCGATCTCGCCCGCTCCGTGCTCGGCTGGATCGGCGGCGCCGCACCCGGCTCGCTGCAGCGCCTGGTCGCCACCAGCGAGGTTCAGGCGTTCAGACCCCCGGTTTCCGTTTAGGCTCTTGGGCCGGCTTGTCAGCCAGCCGCACCGCTTCCCCACGGCCCATGGAACGCGCCTTTGTCGTCGATACGCTCGAAGCCGTGCGCGCCGAAGAAGTCGCGTTGCGCCTGGATCAGGTTCGAGGTGCCGCGGCCCTGGCGATAGCTGTCGAAATAGGCAAGTGCGGAAGACAGCGCCGGAACCGGCGAGCCGGCCTCCGAAGCCCTCGCCACGATGCGGCGCAGCGACGGATGCGCTTCCTGCATCAGCGAGATGAAGGCCGGCGCCATCAGAAGGTTGGTCGAGGCGCCGCCCTTGCTGAAGGCTTCCGCCATGGTGTCGAGCATCTGCGAGCGGATGATGCAGCCGGCGCGCCAGATCCTGGCGATGGTCGGCATCGGCAGGTTCCAGTTGAATTCCTTCGACGCGCCGCTCATCACCGCAAAACCTTGGG
>NZ_RZPB01000483.1:0-4747 GCF_003998535.1 Mesorhizobium sp. M7A.F.Ca.AU.002.02.1.1
GTTTGCACGTCGTCGACGATCTCCGACTGATAGGCCGGGTCGTTCTGATGGGCGGTGGCATCGGCCCGCAAGCGGGCGCGGCGCTGCTCGGGCGATTCGGGCCATTCGGCGCTCGCCGTCTCGATGCTGTCCTGCGGGGCCGGCAGCGCTTCCTTCTGGCCGGGCGCCGGCTTTACAAGCGTCGGACGCGGCTTGTAGTCGATCTGTTCCTTGCGCTTCGGCGCAAATGAAAAGGCGCCTGAAATATCGCCGGCCAGCTGTTCGCCGGCGGTCTTGTCGGTGCCGTAGGTCGGAGAGCCCATGCAGCCGGACAAAGCGAGGCCCGACGCGACAAGCGGCGCCAGCAGCGCCAGGCGCGCATTATATCTCTCGGTCATGCCAAAAAGTCCCACTCTAGACAGCCTCTCGATTGCCACCAGCCTCGTGGCCGGTCCCCATCGTCCAAGCACTTGCGACGGAAATCCGGCGACAATTTGTCTTCCGGAGTTTCGCGTGTTTACCTCAACCACTCGTTAAGGGCAACGCGCGGGCGGTTTTCACCCGCCCGGCGTGGCATTTGTGCACCGATCAAGCTGGCCGGCCTGTCAAAGCCGGCCAAGCGCCTTCAATTCATGCAGCACCGCCGCATCCCTGGCCGAAACATCCGGGAATTCCGGATCCTGGCCGACATCGGCGGTGTAGCGCCATGAGCGTGCGCATTTTAACAGGCCGCGATCCTCGGCCTTCTCGACCACCACGGCGACACCCCTGACGTCGTCGATCGCGAAGGCACCAGCCGGTGCCTCGCCATGCGCGATGACCAGATCGCTGGTGATCGCCATCTCGGCCATGTCGACATCTGAAATCGCCGCTTCGAGCGCTGCATCGTTGATGGTGACGACCGGCACCGCTTCCAGCGACGATCCGATCACCTTCTGGGCGCGCGCGATCTCCAGCGCGCCGGTGACGACGCGCCGCACCTGCCGCACCTGGCGCCACTTTTCCGCCAACGCCTCGTTCTGCCAGTCCGCCGGGATTTGCGGGAACTGGTCGAGATGCACCGAGACCGCGTCGGGATGACGATCGAGCCAGGCCTCCTCCATGGTGAAGGGCAGCATCGGCGCCAGCCATTTCACCAGGCAATCGAAGAGATGGCGCACCACCTGCACCGAAGCCTTGCGCTTCAGGCTCGACGGCGCGTCGCAGTAGAGCGCGTCCTTGCGGATGTCGAAATAGAACGCCGACAGCTCGACCACCATGAAATCGAGCAGCATGCGGGTGATGCGCTTGAACTCGAAAGCGTCGTAGCCCGAGCGCACGACCTCATCGAGCTCGGCCAGCCGGTGCAGCATCAGCCGCTCCAGCTCCGGCATCTTCTCCAGCGGCACCTCTTCGCCATCGTCATGGGCGAGCGTGCCGAGCATCCAGCGGATGGTGTTGCGCAGCTTGCGGTAGGCATCGATGTTGGTCTGCAGCACGTTCTTGCCGAGCCGCTGGTCCTCCCAGTAGTCGGTCGTCACCACCCACAGACGCAGGATATCGGCGCCCGACTGCTTGATGACGTCCTGCGGCACCACGGTGTTGCCGAGCGACTTCGACATCTTGCGGCCATCCTCGTCCATGGTGAAACCATGGGTGACGACAGTATCGTAAGGCGCCCTGCCCCTGGTGCCGCAGCTTTCCAGCAGCGAGGAATGGAACCAGCCGCGATGCTGGTCGGAGCCTTCGAGATAGACGTCGGCCGGCCATTTCAGGTCAGGGCGATCCTCCAGCGTGAAGACATGCGTCGAGCCCGAATCGAACCAGACGTCGAGGATGTCCATCACCTGCTTCCATTTGGAGGCATCGTGATTGCCAAGGAAACGCTCCTTGGCGCCAGCGGCGAACCAGGCGTCGGCGCCCTCCTTCTCGAAGGCGTCCATGATGCGCTGGTTGACCGCTTCGTCCTTCAGCACATTGCCGTCGACATCGGCGAAGACGGCGATCGGCACGCCCCAGGCGCGCTGGCGCGACAGCACCCAGTCCGGGCGCTCCTCGATCATGGCGCGGATGCGGTTCTGGCCGGCGGCGGGCACGAAACGGGTTTCGTCGATGGCCTTGAGCGCCCGGCTGCGCAGCGTCGAGCCGTCGCCGAGGTCCTTGTCCATATAAACGAACCATTGCGGCGTGTTGCGGAAGATGATCGGTTTTTTGGACCGCCACGAATGCGGATAGCTGTGCTTCAGCCGGCCACGCGCGAACAGCGCGTTGCGCTTGATCAGCTCGTCGATGACGGCCTGGTTGGCGTTGCCCTTCTTGCCGTTGTCGTCGATGACGCGCGCCGGTCCACCCTCGCGGTCCGGTCCGAAACCCGGCGCGTCCTTGGTGAAGAAGCCGCCATCGTCAACGGTGAACGGGATGGCGGGATCGATGCCGCGTGCGCGCAGATCCACCGCCGCGTCCATCCAGGCGTCAAAGTCCTCGCGGCCGTGTCCGGGCGCGGTGTGGACGAAGCCGGTGCCGGCATCGTCGGTGACATGGTCACCGGCGAGCATCGGAACGGCAAATTCGTAGCCGCCGCCCAAGCCCTTGAGCGGATGTGAAAGCGTAAGGCTTCCAAGCTCTTGCGCCGAGACGCTGCGGAGACGATTCAAGGTGACCTTGGCCTTGGCCGAGGAGTCTTCGGCCAGTGCGTCGGCAAAGATCAGCTTTTCGCCCGGCTGCGGGCCGAACGCGTTCTCGGCTGCCGTGACCTCGTAGAGGCCATAATTTATACGCGGCGAATAGTTGACGGCGCGGTTGCCTGGGATCGTCCACGGCGTCGTCGTCCAGATGACGACGTGGGCCTGCAGCAGATCGAGGGCGCCCTCCGTCAGCTTGGTCTGGCCATCGTCAATGGGGCGGACAAGGCTGGCGACCGGAAACTTCACCCAGATCGTGTCGCTCTCATAGTCGTGGTATTCGATCTCGGCCTCGGCCAGCGCCGTGCGCTCGACCACGCTCCACATCACCGGCTTGGAGCCGCGATAGAGCTGGCCCGACATGGCAAATTTCAAAAGCTCGCCGGCGATGCGCGACTCGGCATGGAAAGCCATCGTCGTATAGGGGTTCTTGAAGTCGCCGATGACGCCGAGGCGCTGGAACTCGGCCCCCTGCACTGTGATCCAACCCGCGGCGAATTCGCGGCATTCCTTGCGGAACTCGTTAACCGGTACCTCGTCCTTGTTCTTGCCCTTGGCGCGGTACTGCTCCTCGATCTTCCATTCGATCGGCAGGCCGTGACAGTCCCAGCCGGGCACATAGTTCGAGTCGTAACCGCGCATCTGGAACGAGCGGGTGATGACGTCCTTGAGGATCTTGTTCAGCGCATGGCCGATATGGATGTTGCCATTGGCGTAGGGCGGGCCGTCATGCAGCACGTATTTCGTGCGGCCGGCAGCGCTCTCGCGCAGCTTGCGGTAGAGATCCATGTCCTGCCAGCGCTTGACCAGCAGCGGCTCCTTCTCCGGCAAGCCGGCGCGCATCGGGAAGTCCGTCTGCGGCAAATAAAGCGTCTTGGAATAGTCGATCGTTTCAGTTGTGTCGGTCATTGGTCTGCCATGTGCATTGCCCGGCGGGCGTACAAGCTCGGGCGTGAACTATCATGTTATGAAAAAAGCGCGAGGGGCGCGCAGAAACTCCCGGCGGCTCCGGCGGCGCTCAGGCCACCCGGAACACCGGGCCTGTAATTCGTATCGCGATCGCGAAAAGGCGCGAAAAGCTGGTCATGGCTGGGCTTTTAGCCGAAGCCACGGCAGGAATAAAGCGTCTCTCGTTCGATTCACCTACATCGTGAAATCGAAGCGGTAGGTGGTCGACACGCCGACCGTGAACTGGTTGCGGTCGCCACGCTCCTTGACCAGGCTGGAATCGGCCGCCGGTCCCATCAGGCGCGAATATTCGCCAAACAGGCTGGCGGTCATCGGCTCGGTCACCTTCCAGGTTATGGCGCCGCCAAGGCCGGTCGATTTCAGCCCGCCACCGGGATGGTATTCGCTCAGGCCCGAGGCCACCGCCTCCTGCGCGTTGACGCCATAATAGGCGTCAAAATAGTTGCCAGAGGCGAAGGAAACACGCGGTCCTCCCGAAATCCTGACGGTCGGCGTCACGTCGTAAAAGGCATCGGCGGCGATGTCGGCGACAAAGCCGTTGTGGGCGCGAATGCCGTGGCGCAGCTCGGCGCGGGCGCGCAGCCAGTCCGTCGGATAGAATTCGAAGAAGCCGCCGACTTCGCCGCCCCAGCGCACCGGATCGAGGCCCTTCAGTTCATCGGCGTTGTCGTCGTCGCGGGAAAACAGGAACTTGCCGGTCAGGCCGGCGCGGACACCGCCATCGTCGACCAGCGCCAACGAGATGTTGTCGTTGCGCGAGACAAAGCGTGCCGCCGGTCCGGCCTTGCCCAATGAGATGATGGGTTGGGCGCTCAGCATGTATTTCCTGCCGCCCTCGAAATTGGGCGCGACCAGGCCGGTGGCGCCAACGGTCAGATACCAGTCGCCGGACAGCCAGCTGCCCTCGCCCGCATTGGCGGCGCCCGCCCCGCCCAGCACCGCAGCGGCCAACACTAGAGAGATTCTTCCGACCGGACTCATGGCCACTCCACTAACACGACACACACGATTACCGATGACAGCTTTGACGGCCGTTTGGTAAAATTTGATTTAAACCCGAGACATACGCTCGCGCTTTGCCGCGATGCCGCTGCCGGTCATCGACTGGACGTTGGCCCGCGCCCGGATTACCTTCCATC
>NZ_RZPB01000484.1:0-4739 GCF_003998535.1 Mesorhizobium sp. M7A.F.Ca.AU.002.02.1.1
GGGCTGGAGGTTGCGCGGGTCGCAGCCGAGCGCGGCCACAAGGTGACGGTGCTTGAAGCATCGAGCCAGGCCGGCGGCCAAATTCGACTGGCGACGCAGAATCCGCGCCGCAAGGAGCTGATCGGTATCATCGACTGGCGGCTGGCTGAACTCGCCCGGCTCGGCGTCGAGATCCGCTACGACACCTGGGCGGAGAAGGACGATGTTCTGGCGCTGTCACCCGACGTGGTGGTGGTCGCCACCGGCGGCCTGCCGCAGAACCCGCCGCTGACGGCCGGCGACAATCTTGTCACCTCAAGCTGGGACATCATGGCCGGCAGCGTCAAGCCGGCCGAAAATGTACTGCTCTATGACGACAATGGCGGCCATCAGGGCATGGGCGCCGCCGAACTGATCGCCAATGCCGGCTCGAAACTCGAACTTGTCTCGCCCGAACGTTTCTTTGCCCCGGAAATGGGCGGCATGAACCATGTGCCGTACATGCGCGCCTTTCAGGAAAAGGGCGTCAGCATCACCATCAACACGCGGCTGCGTTCGGTGCGCCGCGAGGGCAACCAACTGGTCGCCGAACTGGCATCGGATTTCGCCGATGGCTGGCGCGGCGAGCGCAGGGTCGACCAGGTGGTGGTCGAGCACGGTACGTTGCCGCTCGATGATCTCTATCTCTCGCTGAAGCCTCTGTCGAAGAACGGCGGTGCGGTCGACTACGAACGGCTGGTGAGCGGTGGCGACATCTTCCCCAAGCGCAATCCAGAAGGCGGCTTTGTACTGTTCCGCATCGGCGACGCGGTCGCTTCGCGCAACATCCATGCCGCCATCTACGACGGCATCAGGTTCGGCTTGCGGATCTGAAATTGGGCGTTGCCAGGATCGGTGGCGCGCGGCCGGACCTGCGTACGAGAGCCCATGTACTTCGGTCTGGCCGCGCGCTCGCGCGTCATTGGCTCGTCGCCAGACAACGCACGATTCTGTGAGGGTGTGCCGCGTGGCGGCGTTCAAAACATTCTGGCGGTGGCCATGCACAGCACTGTCAGCACCAACAGCCCCCCGGCAATGCGCTCGCCTCTTGTCATCTTCGCGCGCAACTGCCTTTCCGTTGCCGCATCGGCACCGGCAAGCTGCCTGCTGGTTGAGCCTACCAGCGCGCCTTGCACGCCGGCGGCGATCAGGGCCGTCACGATGCCCAGCGCCAGCACCTTCTCCATCGAGCCGAAAACACCCTCGTGAAAGAAATACCAGAGCAGTATGCCGGTCAGGAAAACCAGGCCGGCAGCGCCCATTTGCGGCCGGAAGAACCGTTCCGCCCGGATGTCCGGGTCACGGCCGACCGCGATGGTCGTGCCCGCCCAGAATACGCCTGCCATGACATGAAGACCGATAACGACGATGTAGACATATTGCATGACCGGATTTCCTCTTTAGCCCGCCATCTCTAGATAATTAGATATCGAATGGTTAGATGTCAATATATAAGTCGTGCCAGTTCCATCCGTGCATGACACCGTCTAGGGTCCTGCAATGACACCCTTTGACCGCCCGCCAGTCGGCATGAATCTCGGACGAACCGCCAAGCTGGTTGCCCAGGCCTTCGATGCTGCCCTGGTCGAGGCTGGAGGTACATTGCCGATCTGGCTCACGCTGCTATCGGTCAAGTCGAGCAACCTTGCCAACCAGCGCGAGCTTGCCGGCATGATCGGTATCCAGGGCGCGACGCTGACCCATCATCTCAACGCCATGGAGGCGCAGGGCCTGCTGATGCGCCGCCGCGACCCCGTCAACCGCCGGGTTCATCTGGTCGAATTGACCGAGGCCGGAGAAGCGATGTTCGAGACACTGCGCAAGGCCGCGCTCGTCTTCGACAAGCGGCTGCGAGTGGGATTGACCGACGAGCGTCTGGCGGAGTTCGCGCAGGTGCTGGCTGTGTTGCGGGGCAATGTCGGGGGATAGAACCCTGCGGACCAAGAATTTCCTTGGACTGGACTTCCCTCATCACATTTGTAACGTTCCATTGTCCGGCTGATCCTGGTGGGAAGAGGTCAGGCTCAACTCTTCTGTAAAATCTGTGCAAGAATACCGAAGCCGCTGGCTTCGGGAGCGAGAAGTCGCCGGAAAACCTAACAACGTTCGGGGGGACAAGTTGACCAAAGAAGATCTGTTCGTTCCGCGCCAGACCAACACGGCGCTTTACATCCAGCTATACGAGGCTGGATATCCGCTTGCCGATATCGCCAGGGTGCAGAAGGCGTATCGTGTGTGTTGCGCGATGTTCAACGGCCGTTATCGCAAGACGGGACGGCCTTTCATCTGCCATGCGGTGGGAGCTGCGTCGTCGGTCGCGCATTTCGACCAAAGCGTCGATCTTGTCCTCGCCGCTATGTTTCACGCCGCCTATGACGGAGGCCAGTATCCGGACGGCAAATCCAGCAGGCGAACCGATGCTCATCGCAAGTGGCTGGAGCAAAAAATTGGTCCTCGCGTCGAGGGTCTTGTCGCTCGCGTGGTCGGACTGAAATTCGACACGGGAGATCCCGAGCGCATTGTGGACAAAGGTGTGCCGACCGGCGACGAGGACATTCTGTTCCTGGCGCTTGCCCATGAGGTCGATGACCTGGCGGACGGCGGACTGGCGTTTGCGCCCAAATACGGCCAGTCGATTCGTTCGAGGGTTGCTGCCTGCGCCACTCTGGCCAGGAATCTGGGCCGCGAAAATCTTGCCGCCACCATCGAAGGTTACGGCGCCCGCTACGAGACGATGGCGTGGGCTGCTCCCCTCCAGGAGACGAAGCTGGTGGGCTTTCAGATGACGCCTAATTTGCGCACATACATCAAATTGCGTCGGCACAAGCTGCGCGGGGAGTCGATCGAGGTGCTTTGACGCCTTGCCGGCCATGCGACAGCATCGGGTACCGATGCACATCCGCTGAAGAACTCGCCGTCCTCACCGGTTCAGTCGTCGTAGCCCTGGATTGCCCCAAAGGCGTAACGGCGCAGCTTCAGCGCGGCGATCAAATTGGTCAGCTTCGTCTTGCCGTCGAAGCCGTCCTGAAACATCTCGTCATGCATCAGCAGGATCAGCTTGCCGGGCTTGACGAAGCGGCCATAGCCGAACAGATGATCGATCTCGCTGACCAGATGGTCGACGCTCTGCACCGGCTCGCCGTTGTCCTTGTGCACCCATTCATGGTCCCAGCCGTAGAGATAGAAGCCTGAGGCCGCGACAAATTCGTAGTCGGGCTCTTCATGCCCCTCCTGGGCGAGGCCAAGCGAAGTGTCGTTCTTCGACATGGAGGGCAGCCTGAACACGTCGCGCCCCGGCAGCCTTGCATGCACCACGGGCTTCAAGCCGAGCACCGCGTTTGCCCGTACCATGTCGGCGACGACACCCTCGGTGTCGCCGTAGAAATGCCGGTAGTGATTGTAGGCATGGCTGTAGCTGTGGTTGCCGAGCGTCACCAGAGGAAGCTGCTTGGCGCGCTGGACGAGCGCTCTGTTGGCAGCGCTCGCCTGTGCGTGCATGCCGACCATGAATAGGGTTGCAGGAACCTGCTCGGCCTCCAGCACGTCGAGGATGTTGCTTGTGCCGTTCAGCGGCCCATCGTCGAAGGTAAGATAGATGGTGCGATCGGCGCCCTGGGCGGGGGCCGCAAAGATCAGCAGTGCCGCAAGGGCAAACCGAAACGGTGTCATCAGCCCCGATATCCCTGTTGCGATCACGACAAGGCGGCCATCTTCACACGCGGTTGTCAAGGCAGCCCGGCCGTACCTATGCCAGGCTTCCTTGCAGCACCGTCAGCTTGGCCTTCTTCGGCATGCGAGCGGTCAGCCATTCCAGCGCCTTGTCGTGCGGCATCGGGAAGGCGATGGAGTAGCCCTGCACCTGGTCACAGCCGATCGCCATCAGCGAATCGAGCTCGGCCTCGGTTTCGGCACCCTCCGCGACGATCGAGATGCCGAGGCCACGCGCCAGCTCGGTGATGGCGCGCACGATCTTCGAGTTGTCGCCATTCTCATGGATGTTCTGAACGAAGCGGCGATCGATCTTCAGCCGGTCGATCTCGTTCGGGTTGACATGGCTGAGCGAAGCATAGCCGGTGCCGAAATCATCGAGTTCGAGATGGACGCCGGCTGCCCTGATGTGGCGCAGCTTGGCGGCGATGCCTGTCTTTTCGTCGTCGAGGATGACGGATTCGACGATTTCCAGCGACAGTTTTTGCGGCGGCAGCCCAGCCTTTTCCAGCGTCTCGAACAAGAACGCATCGAAATCGTGCTCGCGCAGCTCGGTGCCGGAAACATTGACGGCAAGCCGTCCGAAGGCAATGCCGGCGCGATTCCATTCGGCCGCCTCGTTGATCGCCTTGGTGATGACGATGCGGCCGATCTCGGGCATGAAGCCGCATTTCTCGGCGACCGGGATGAATTCGCCGGGCGGGATCATGCCGCGCTCCGCATGGTTCCAGCGCACCAGCGCCTCTATGCCGCTGATCGTGCCGTTGGTCAGCGAGACCTGCGGCTGGAAATAGACCTGGAACGCCCGCTCCGCGATGGCGACCTTGATGTCGTGCTCGAGCTGCTTGCGATAATCGAGTTCGCGGCGCAGTTCCTCGGAGAAGAAGGAGAAGTTGCCACCGCCAAGCTTCTTGGCGGAATAAAGCGCCAGGTCGGCATGGACCAGCAAATCCCCAGCATTGTCGGCGTCGATCGGATAGACCGCGATGCCGGCGCTGGCGCCTGGGAGACTG
>NZ_RZPB01000485.1:0-4722 GCF_003998535.1 Mesorhizobium sp. M7A.F.Ca.AU.002.02.1.1
ACGCAGCGGTGTGAGACGGGCATTCTTGTGGATGTTCATTCGGACCCTCCGATGGATGCTGAAGCGTGGTAACTCCAGTCTCCTCGGTCCGGTCCGAATGGACAACCTCTCGAAAGCTCACACCTAGAACTCCTCTTGAAAGCGTATCTAGCTTCAAAGGGCGTGTCGAAACGCGGTCTCCGGCTCGGCTTCGGTCACAAGATCGAGGACATTTACGAAGCCGCAGTGGCCCTAGGAATGCCGCCGATTGGGAACGTGAAGATGATTGCCAACAACCTTGACCTGATGAATTCTCAGCAAGATTTTAGGTACCCGTCGGGGTACAAGCTGAATGTCCCGCCGCCGAGCTTCTGCCGAGAAACGTATAACGCTCTCCACACAGCGATCGAGCCGAGGATCCCCACCGAGGTACTGAAAGCCAACCTCAAATTTCATTGGGATTTTCGGGGGAAGACTGTCATTTGGAAGGACGAATAGCCCGAGGATGATCTTCCCCATCTACGTTGGCGTTCTTATGGCGCTGCTGTCAGCATCCGCCATTGGCGGTGGCGGCAAGGCGATCTTGTTGGGATGGCCGCCTCGCTGACAATGGCCGGGATGGGCACTCGCCGGCTGGCTAGGTTCTTAGCAGGCCATAGCCGGCTGTCTGGTGGAGATCGTCTTTCAGGGCTTTGATCGTCTGTGAAAGGTCGCGAACCTTGTCCATCAGCGTCTGAATGGTCGCCCCGATGGGCTGGATCTTAACGCCTCAATCGTCGCGAGAAGCTCAAGGTAGACGTGGTTCAATTGAACTTTCTCCCTTCGAGAGCTCTCAATGGTGATCGACATGTGCGACCAGGCTCGATCAATTGCCTGTTCGCTTATCCTTCATCGACAAGCGGACGCGTGCCGCCACCTCCCTTCCGTCACGCGAAGGACCCAGCCGGCGAGACCAGACGGCGTGCGTGGCGCAATCTTCTATGTGACGAGCGGCGAGATCGCGTGTGTCCCGCCGTGATGGGATCATCTATTCGTCGAGCGCGGCGCTGGCGCCATCATCGTCGATATCTGCAAACCCTGGGATGATCCAGCAGCTTCTCCTTCGACAGCAGCCCGGCGTCCTCGAGCGCCTCGAAATCCGGCAGCTGGCGCAGCGTGTCGAGCCCGAACTGCGACAGAAAAGTTTTGGTCGTCACATAGGTGTAGGGCGCGCCCGGCTGCGGGCTGCGCGGCCCCGAGGCGACCAGCTGCTCAGCGCGCAGCACGCCGATCAGGTCACGTGACACCTCCTTGCCGAAAAAGCTCGACAGCTCGCCACGGGTGATCGGCTGGAAATAGGCAATGCACATCAAGACAAGCGCCTCCGCCTGCGACAGTTCTTTTGCTCCCTCGCCCGCTGCCGTGCCGAAGGCTGCGTGAATGGCGTCGCCAAAAACCTTTTTGGTCCGGTGCTGCCAGCCGCCGGCGACCGCGACCAGCTCGTAAGGGCGGCCGGCGAGTTCGGCGCGAATGTCGTCGATGATCAGCTCGATATTGCAGTTTTTTCCCACCACCCGCGCGAGGACACTACGTGTCACCGGTTCATTTGCCGCAAAGATCACCGCTTCGACGCGGGCCATCCATTCGCACCAGCGCAGCTCCGGCGGCAGATGTTCCAGTTCGGTGTCGAGCAGCGCCGGCTGATCGTTTGGCTTGCGGCGGGCGGACGCTTCGCTCATCGCTACAGCCCGAACAGCCGGAATGTGGGGCGGCCGGAGAGCTCGCGCACGACCTCCAGTTGCTGCAGCCGTTCGAACAGCCGTCGCGATGCAAAGCGCGACAGATTGTCCGTCGTCAGCGATCCGGACACGGCGTCTTCACTGAGCAGCAGAAAGATTACGTCGCCGGCGCCTTTGGCGCGCAGTTTCGGCGCCACCGCCAGGAGTTTTTCGGCCCGGCGCGACAGCTCGGCGGCCAACCGACAAGCGTCCGCGGCGGCCGCGACGAGCGCGATGCAAACCGCCCGCTCAAAATTCTTGTCCCCGGGCCGGATGCGCCGGCCACCGCCGGCCTCGGTGCGGAAAGATGGTCCAAAACCCTGCGCCATTAGGAGCGGCAGGGGCTGCGGCCAGCCCAGGCGTTGCGCCAGTACCAGGTCGGCGAGCCACCAGCCAAAGACTTCGGCATCGGGACGCATGGCGACGACCTCAGCGGCGATCGCCGCGGCGTCGAATGGCGCCGACCGCTGGGATACCCCGAGTTTTTCGATCTGCGTGCAAAGGTCGGCGAGCGCGGCGCCGTCCCAATGGAGGCCAAGCTGGTCGAGTATCTTCCCGAGCCGGCCGGGCGTAGCGGCGGGCGGCTGCCTGGCCAACTGCCGCCAGGCGCCAAAGACGGCGCCTGCGGGACCGGGGTCAGCACGTAGGGGACGCAAATGCCAGGCATCGCGCAAGGCGGCCGCATCCTCGGCGCGGCCGGCGAGCCGCATGCTGGAGGCGGCGCAGCGAACCGCCAGCCGCTGCCGCCAAGCGCCGGCCCAGGCTGCCTGCGCGCGGGCGAGCGTGTCGAGGGCACCCAGGGCGGCGCCGGCCCGGAAGGCGGCGTCGCCGTCACTCGGCGCGCCGGCGCTTGTGATCGCCCACGCGGGAACGGAGGGCGGCGCAGAGGAGCTGGCGGTCGCGGGATCGAGGCGAATCATAATTTGGAGAGTAAAGTGCCGGTGCGCTTTTCGCCATGATTTTCGTGCCAAAACGCACAGCCTGTCGGATCAGCACAACGACTGATAGTGTTGCATTATCAATCTCTTCACGAGTTCGTCCCTGCTAAGCCATTTGGCCAACAAGTAAGTCTCGACAGGGCACCTTTTTGCGCAGCCGGACGAAACTCCGTTCGGAAATGTGCCGGCTCGCGGCGTAGGAGCCTGCTCAGGTTCAGATGTCATGAAGGCATCTAACGCCCGATCTGCCGCGCAACTTCGGTCCCATATTCATTGCCGACGGGGTATCTGAGGGCGACGTTTTTTGCGGGTTTTTCCTGGTCGGCTTTGGAGGTGATGCTGGCGCCGATTGTCACAGGCTACTTCACTATCTGTTCCTTGACCGATGAGATCTTTTGCGCTGCGGCGCTCCCGTCTTTGCTGTGGGTCACCTTCTGACCCAAGCCCCAACGTACACACGCGGGAGTGTCCTACAAGCCATCGGTTTCGACAGATCGGATGGATTGGGCAGGCGAGCCCAAAAGCTGCGAGCTTAGAGCGGTTATAAATCGTAGTTGTAGCTGTGTAACAAACTGTGTAACAAAAAGCGCGAAAAGACTAGTATTTTCAGTATCATAGAGGTGAAAGGGAATCCCTCCCTCTCCGCCATCGATTTCCCATAACGGCCTGATTCGCAACGATTTTTCCGAATATCAGCTCTCTTTTGGTGCATTTCTTGGTACAAAGAGGCTTCCGCACAAGCCCCTATGGATCGACATCATAAGAACCTCGATCTTATCGTCTCAGCCGCCGCCACGATGCAGGAGGAGATAGAGAACATGTTCGGCTGCCTCCACCGCTTCGAGGAGAAACCAAGAAGCAGGTGAACGAAGTCTGCCGTGGTGATGCCAGGATGAAGATCAAGATTGATGCTGCGGGAAAGATTTAAGAGCCCCGCTTTGACAATCGTGACCGGCTTCCTTCGTCCTTCAATTCACTCCGCGTCAGGATTGTCGACAAGGCAGCCTGCACCATGGCATCCTTGGTAGTTGCCATGCACATCAAAGTTTGGCTCTCCCTGCCTGTCAAATTGCGGTCGGGTATCGATTGCCTGGTCAGGATTGTCGACCTTGCATCCCATGCCATGACAACCATTGTAGCTGCTATCGGGGCGGTAGTTACTCGTCGTGTGCCGTCGATTGTGATGATCGTCCGCCATCCCCTCGATCAGAGCGCCGAGAATAGCTCCGCCAACCACTGCGCCGACGTCATGACCGCGATGGTCATACATGCGGGCATTGGGATCAAAGCTGTCGCCACGTCCATGGTGGTAGCCGCCGACATCGGCGAAAATTCCGGAGCAACCTTGCGCGACCCAAATATATTTGCTGCGTGGATTGTAGCCCCAGGTCCGGTTCAAAATACAAGGACTTCCAGAAGTCTGATGAATGAGTTGCGGCTTGCTCAGCGGGCCCGCCCAGCATTCGCCATACTGATAGTGCCTCGATTGGCATTCGACGGTCGATTGTGCGCGGGCATCAGAGATCATCCACGATGAGCCGAGCGCGAGCAAAGCAATGAACATGTAACGTAGCATGTGAACCCCTCCGGAGTGGTCAACGACCGGTTGCGTCGGTGTCATCGAAATGGAATTTCTTCCGCCAGGTGTCAGTCGTTGATCGCGGTGATCTTGATGGTGTTGCCGTCTCCGACGCCGGAGAACCAGACCTCGCCATCACCGATTGAGATGCCTTGCCAATTGGCGAACAGCGTCGGGTAGGTCTGCTTGAGGACGGTCTGTTTGACCTTGGCGGTAACGATCTTGTCGTAATCCGTCACGAAATGCGCGGCGTCGTTTATCTTGATCGCCTTGCCGCCGATCCGGGCGCGGAAGGGATAATCGATCATCGACGCGACGGTCTGCTTGTCGCCGGCACTGACAGCCTTCTGCAGCTTGTCGAAGAACTGCTGATAGGTTGTGTGACTGCCGAACAGCGCGTCAAGGGTCTGGTTTGTTTCAGCGGCGGTCTGCGCTGCCGCTGGACCCGCAACGGCGGTTTTCAAAAGGG
>NZ_RZPB01000486.1:0-4721 GCF_003998535.1 Mesorhizobium sp. M7A.F.Ca.AU.002.02.1.1
CCCCTGCGCACCGCGATATTTCGAGCTGACGTCACCGGCGGCATCGAAATTGCCGCCGGCACCCGCGTCGCCGCCACCACCGCCGAGGCGGTCGCTGCCGCCCTGATTGGTCAGCCGGGCGATGACCTGTTCGACCGGACCGCCGGGGGCGAACTGGATGACGGCGAAGGATATCGCCATGATGCCGAACAGCGTCGGGATCATCAAAAGGATGCGGCGCAGGATATAGGCGCCCATCAGGCCTTCTGCCCTCGTTGAGCGAACATCTCAGCCTTTGCCAATTCTTGCCGCCTTGCCCTTATCGAACCACCACAGCGTCTCGACCGGAAAGCCGAAATCAGGCTTCTGTTCGACAAAGCCGAACATGTCCCAATAGGCGACGCGGTGATTCGCCAGATAGTATGTTGGAATCCAGTCCAGCCGCGCGCGCAAGACCCGGTCGAGCGCTCTGAGCGCCGTGACGAGTTCTATACGGTCTTTCGCCTTGGCTGCTGCCGCGATCAGGGCGTCGATGGCCTTGCTTTCGGTGCCGGGATAGTTGCGCTGCCCCGGGATTTTCGCCATGCGGGAATCATAGAGCATCTGCAGGCTGTCGTCAGTCGGCGTCGCCCCGATCGACCAATGCAGCAAGGCAAGATCGAAGTCGTAATTGCTGTGCCGCTGCTCATACTGCGCCGAATCGATTTGCCGGATCGATGCGTCGATCCCGATCGCCTTCATATTCTCCGACCACGGGGTGTAGATACGAACGATGCCATCGTCCTCCGCCAGCATTTCGACCCGCAGCCGCTCACCCTTGTCATTGACGACGAAACTGCCGTCGCGCTTCCAGCCGGCTTGCGCAAGCAATCTCGAAGCCTCGCCCAGCAGCTTGCGGTCATGGCCCGAACCGTCGGACAGGGGCTGTGTTACCGCTTCACCGAAAACCTCTGGCGGCAACTCGGCCCGGAATGGCTCCAGCAGGGCCAATTCGTCAGGCGAGGGCAGGCCTTCGGCCTTGTAATCCGATCGTTCGAAGTTCGATTGAGAGCGCTCGTAGGAGCCGTAAAACAAGGCCCGCTTCATCCATTCGAAATCGAAGCATCTGGCGATCGCCCGCCGCACCCGCTCATCGCGGAATTGCGGACGACGCTGGTTCAGCGCGACGCTCTGCATGTCTGGCGTCTTCTCGCCGGGAAATTCCCGTTTGAGGACCTTGCCGTCCTTCAGCGCCGGAAAGTCGTATCCGGTCGCCCATACCCGTGAGGTGAATTCCTCGCGAAAATGCGTGTCGCCTTTCTTGAAGGCCTCGAATGCCGCCTGCCGGTCAAGATAGAAGTCGATGCGGATGCGGTCGAAATTGTAGAGGCCGCGGTTCACCGGGAGATCGCGGCCCCAATAGTCGGCGACGCGGTCATATTCGACCGTCTGTCCGGCCGCCACGCGTAGAATCTTGTAGGGACCAGAGCCAAGCGGCGGCGTCATGGTCGAAGCATCGAAATCATTGGCCGTATAAAATGCCTTGGAGACGATCGGCATCCCCACGATCGCAAGGACGTTTTGCGCCGACTGCTTGCCGTTGAGGGTGAGATCGACGGTGGTGGGATCGACCGCAACCACGTCGGTCATGTACCGCAACGCCTGGGAAAGGTTCGGATGGCCCTTGTCCTTATAGAGCTTCAGCGCAAAGACAACGTCTTGCGCGGTCAGCGGCGAGCCGTCGTGGAAACGCGCTTGCGGTCGCAGCACGAAGCGGAAACCGTTGCGGTCTGGCGACAGGGTAACGGTTTCGGCAAGCAGGCCATAGACTGCATCCGGCTCATCGAGCGCGCTTGTCATCAGCGAATCGAAACAGAGTTCGGCGCGCGGCGGCGCCTCCCCCTTCAACACCAGGAAATTCAACGTGTTGAAGGTCAGGAAGCTCTGATTGAGGGTTGCGTTCGGCGGCGCGAAATTCATCTGGCCGCCCTTGGGCGCGTCCGGATTGACGTAGTCGAAATGCGCGAAATCGGGCTTGTATTTGAGGTCGCCGAAGGCCGACAGGCCATGCAGCTTGATGCCAGTCGCAATGTCGGCGAAGGCCCGGCCGGGCAACAGGGCAGCGGCTGCCGCGGCACTGCCCAGGGCGAGAAAGTCGCGGCGGGGCAGGGCCGCCATCAATTGCCGCCCTTGTATTTGGCCGCCAGCGCCTTCTCCTTGTCCGGGTCGATCCACCAGGAATCGATGTCGGGACCCAAGTAAGTCGGCTGTTTTTCCGGGATGCCGAATTTGTTCCAGTAGGCCAGCCAGGTTACTGATCGGGTGAATTGCGGGACGCAATAGAAATTCCACAACAGAACCCGGTCGAGCGCATGAGTGGCGGCGAGCAGGTCGTCGCGATCCGTCGCGAAGATAACGCGTTCAACCAGTGCGTCGACCACTGGGTCCTTGATCCCCGCGTAATTTCGTGAGCCCGGTGTATCGGCTGCCTTCGAACTCCAGTACTCGCGTTGTTCATTGCCCGGCGAGTCCGACTGCGGCAGCCGAGAGGTTATGACGTCGTAGTCGAAATTGTTGACGCGAGCGATGTACTGGCTGGTATCGACTATCCTGAACGAAGCCGAGATGCCGATCTTTCCCAGCATATTTACAAATGGATTGACCGTTTGTTCGGCGCCCTGGTCGAAGCCCAGAATCTCGACGGTAAAAGGCTCCCCGCTTTTCTCATTGGTCATACGGCCATTCTGGATTTTCCAACCCGCCGCCGCAAACAGATCGATCGCTTCGCGCAGGTACGACCGCTCGGCCTTCGGGCTATCGAAGACCGGAAGCTTGAACTCCTGGGTAAACAGTTCTGGCGGGAGCTTGCCCTTGTATTGATTGAGGATCTCCAATTCTTTGCCCCGCGGCAGTCCGCTCGAAGCAAGTTCGCTGCCCATGAAATAGCTGTTGGAGCGGGTGTTGAGGCCGAAGGATTGGGTGCGGTTCAAGGTTTCGAAGTCGAAGGCGTAACCGAGCGCCTCGCGCACGCGCCGATCCTGGAACTTTGTCCGTCGCGTGTTCAGCATGAAACCTTGCATCGAGGCGAGTGATGTCGCCTTGAACTCCCGCTTGATGACATCGCCGGCTTTGAGAGCCGGAAAATTGTAGCGCGTCATCCATAATCGCGCACTGTTTTCAGCCTGGATGTCCTCATATCCGCCTTTGGTGAAGGCTTGCCACGCGGCGTTGTCATCGAGAATGTAGGTGTAGCGTCTGGTGTCGTAGTTGTTGCGCCCGACATTGATGGCCAGATCGGCGGCCCAGAAGTCCGGAACGCGTCGCCAGACGACTTCCGAACCAGGTTTGAAGCTCTCGATCTTGTAGGGTCCAGAGCCGAGCGGGATTTCAAGGCTTGGCTGGGTGATGTCGCGCTTCTTGCCGTTGGCATCGGTGCCTTCCCACCAGTGCTTCGGCAGCACCACCACATCCGCCATGATCAGCGGTAACTCGCGATTACCCTTCTGATCAAAACGGAACTCGACTTCCCGATCTGAAACGGCGACCGCCTCGGTGACGTTGGCGAAATAGCGGTTGAACTGCGGACTTTCCTTTTTGAGAAAGTTAAATGACCAAATCACGTCATCCACGGTGATCGGTTGGCCATCATGCCATCTGGCACGCGGGTCGAGCCGATAAGTTGCGGATGAAAAATCGGCTGGGTACTTGTAGGCGTCTGCTATCTCGGGATGGTTGACGCTGCCCTCGTCAAGGGATTTCGCCATCAGCGACTGGTAGAGGAGCCCACCCTGATAGTTCAATCCTGCGGCAGGGGTGCCGCGTGCGATGAAAGGATTGAAGCTGTCGAAGGTGCCGAGTTCCACCGAGTTCAGCGTGCCGCCCTTGGGCGCGTTCGGATTGACGTAATCGTAGTGCTGGAAATTGGCGCCGTATTTGGACTCGCCGATCAGCGATGAGGTGGTGCGCCATTCGTCGGCGCGGGCAGCCTGCAATCCCGCCGCCAGAAGGGCTGCCGCCAGCAACGACTTGAGAAGCGTTCGGCCAACCGTCATGCACTATCCTCTTCGCGATGCCCGTTCATGGGCAATCTAGATGATTTGGCGCTCGTGAAAACCGTCATGCGCGGCTTTGTCGCCGCCTATGCGGTTTTCCCAATAAAAAAGCCGGGCTGAACCCGGCTTTTTCAAGGTCGTCGAGATGATATCGAAATTATTGGGCAGGCGCCGGTGCCGGTGCGGCCGGAGCCGGGGCGGCGGGAGCGGCCGGCGCGGCACCCTCAGCCGGCTTTGCCGGAGCGGCTGCATCGGCAGGCTTGGCGCCTGCATCGGCGGCGGCACCGGGTGCCGGCAGCGGCTTGGGATTGTCGGACAGCGTGCGCAGATAGGCGATGACGTTGGCGCGGTCCTCGTCCTTGGGCAGGCCGGCGAAGCCCATGGCGGTGCCCTTCACGAATTTCTTCGGCGAGGTGATGAAGTGGTTGATGTTGTCGTAGGTCCACTTCTCGGTGCCGCCCTTGGAGAATTCCTTCATGCCGGCCGAATAGGCAAAGCCTTCATGCTCGGCGACCGGACGGTCGACGAGGTCCCACAGGTCCGGGCCGACCTTGTTGGGGCCGCCCTTTTCGCCGGAATGGCAGGCCTGGCACTTCTTGAAGACGGCAGCACCCTGCTCGACATTGGCGGTCGCCAGCAGATCGGCGATCGGCTTGGCCGCGGCGGCGGGCGCGGCCGGACCGCCTTCGGCGGGCTCGGCGGCCTCGATGG
>NZ_RZPB01000487.1:0-4700 GCF_003998535.1 Mesorhizobium sp. M7A.F.Ca.AU.002.02.1.1
CTTTATCCGTTTTTTCGAGGAGCGCTGCCGCAGGCAAGGCATCTACATCCTCGACGAGCCCGAAAGCGCACTGTCGCCGACGCGACAGATCGAGCTGCTCAAGATGCTGCGGCGCATGGACCAGTCGGGCACCGCGCAAGTGATCATGGCGACGCATTCGCCGCTGCTGATGGCTTGTCCTGGCGCGCGGCTGTTCCGCATCAGCCGGTTCGGGCTCGATCCCACGGATTTCAGCGATACCGATCATTTTCGCATGATGCGCGACTTCTGCACCGATCCGCAGGCCTTTATGGAGGAAGCGCTGCGGGAGGATGACGCGTGAGCGCCGGCGATGATGACCTCAACTGGCGCGTCGAGCAGGCGTGCCGCGAAGGCTGGCCGGCGGCGACCGAGACGTTGGTTGATGGCTGGCTTCTGCGGCGATCGGGCGGACGGATCCGGCGTACCAATTCGGCCAATCCCTTGCGCGGCGAGCGTGGCGCGCCCGACAAAGTGATCGACGCCGCAGAGTCCTTCTACGTCGGCCACGGTCAGGCGCCGATGTTCCGAGTGCCTGATATCGCCGCCGAGCTCGAAACCGCACTCGACCATCGCGGCTACCAGCCGGAAGGCGGGACGATCCATCTCCATGCCGGGATCGGCGATCTGGCTGAAGTCCGCGACGAGCGGGTCGCTGTTTCGCCTGTGCCAGGCGAAGACTGGCTCGCGGCGCGCTTCCGCATGGAGGCTTATGACGACATCGATCGCCGCGTCTTTCGCGAGATGACCGGACTGATCGTCGGCGACCGGGCGTTCGTGTCCTGTACACGAGACAGCGAAATTGCCGCCTTGGCCTATGGCGTCATCCGCAATGGGCTGCTTGTGGTGGAATCGGTTGAAACCGACGGCCGTTTCAGGCAGCAAGGCCTGGGCCGCAAGACGGTGGGCGTCCTGATCGACTGGGCACGACAAACGGGTGCGTCAGCTGCATGCCTGCAGGTGGTGGCCGACAACACGCCGGCTCGCGCCCTCTACGCCTCGCTTGGGTTCAGCCGTGAACTTTACCGATACCACTACCGCAGGAAGCCGCATGAACCACGATAGCTACGACAACACTTACATTGCCGGCATCCTCAATTCGGTGAAGACCATCGCCATGGTCGGCGCGTCCGCCAATGATGTGCGGCCAAGCTATTTCGTGCTGAAATATCTGCTGGCCAAGGGATTTTCGGTGTTTCCGATCAATCCTGGCCAGGCCGGCAAGGAGATCCTCGGCCGGATGACCTATGCGAGGCTCGCCGATATTCCGGAGCCGATCGACATGGTCGACATCTTTCGCGCGCCGGCGGCGGTGCCCGGCATCGTCGACGAGGCGTTGCGGCTCGATCCCTTGCCGAAAGTGATCTGGATGCAGCTTGGCGTGCGCCATGACGAAGCAGCCGCGCGCGCCGAGGCCGCCGGCATCAAGGTGGTGATGAACCGCTGCCCCAAGATCGAATATGGCAAGCTGTCCGGCGAGATCGGTTGGACCGGCGTCAATTCCGGCGTGCTGTCGTCGAAGAAGCCGCTGATGCGGTCGGGATTCCAGAGTTTTGGCGTGCGGCAGAAGTAGTGCACGTCGCTCAAAAGTGCGCAGCGGTTTTGGGATAACGACGTGCACCAAAAGCAAGGCCTGACGCGCGATGCGCCTTAGGCGCAAAATTATTCCTTAGGCCAGCGCATTTTCTCGGGCCTCGGCCGCAGATCGCTAGCCGAAGGGTATTTTCTTCTTTGCATTCGCGCTCATGCTTCGCCAAGAATGCCCGGCGATTTCAAGAGTTTCAAAAGGGAGGTTTTCAGTGACCCGCACGCCAGGTTTCAACACGCTCGCCGTCCACGCCGGTGCCAAGCCCGATCCGGCGACCGGCGCGCGCGCCACGCCGATCTACCAGACGACCTCCTTCGTCTTCGACGACGCCGACCATGCCGCCTCGCTGTTCGGGCTGAAGGCCTTCGGCAACATCTACACCCGCATCATGAACCCGACCCAGGCAGTGCTGGAAGAGCGCATGGCGGCCCTCGAAGGCGGCACGGCGGCACTCGCGGTCGCCTCCGGCCATGCCGCGCAGGTGATCGTGTTCCACAATCTGATGCAGCCGGGCGACAATTTCGTTGCCGCCAACAAGCTTTACGGCGGTTCGATCAACCAGTTCGGCCATGCCTTCAAGAATTATGGCTGGGAGGTGCGCTGGGCCGACACCAATGACATCTCGACCTTCGAGAGCCAGATCGACGACAGGACCAAGGCGATCTTCATCGAGAGCCTCGCCAATCCGGGCGGCACCTTCGTCGATATCGAGAAGATCGGCGACATCGCGCGCAAGCACGGCCTGCCGCTGATCGTCGACAACACACTGGCCTCGCCCTACCTCATCCGGCCGATCGAGCATGGCGCCGACATCGTCGTCCATTCGCTGACCAAATTCATCGGCGGTCACGGCAATTCGATCGGCGGCGCCATCGTCGACGGCGGCACCTTCGACTGGTCGAAATCGGGCAAATACCCGATGCTGTCGGAACCGCGCCCCGAATATGGTGGTCTTGTCCTGCACGAAACCTTCGGCAATTTCGCCTTCGCCATTGCCGCGCGCGTGCTCGGCCTGCGCGATCTCGGCCCGGCGATCTCCCCGTTCAACGCCTTCCTCATCCTGACCGGCCTGGAAACCCTGCCGCTGCGCATGCAGCGCCACTGCGACAATGCCGTCACCGTTGCCGCCTGGCTGTCCAACCACCCCAAGGTCGCATCGGTGAATTACCCCGGCCTGCCCTCAGACAAGAACAACGCGCTGCAGAAGAAGTACTCACCACTTGGCGCCGGCGCCGTGTTCACCTTCGCGCTGAAGGGCGGCTATGACGCGGGCGTCAAATTCGTCGAGGCGCTCGAGCTGTTCTCGCACCTCGCCAATGTCGGCGACACCAAGTCGCTGGTCATCCACCCGGCCTCGACCACGCACCGCCAGCTTTCCGACGAGCAGAAGGTCAAGGCCGGCGCAGGACCGGACACGGTGCGGCTTTCGATCGGCATCGAGGACGTCAACGACATCGTCGCCGACCTCGAACAGGCGCTAGCCAAGGTCTGATCGATCATGAGCGAGTCAAACTTTCTTTCCATCGGCGTCGACGCTGTCGACGCCGAACAGGGTGCACCGGCGCCCGACCGGCTGATCTCGGGCGATCCCAAATTCCGCACCTGGAATGTCGAGGAGCGCGACGGCGGCCTCTATGCCGGCATATGGGAATCGACCCCGGGCAAATGGCGCATCGTCTATGACGAGTGGGAGTTCTGCCACATCCTGTCCGGCGTTTCGGTGATCGCGGAGGACGGTGGGCAAGCGCGCACCGTCAAGACCGGCGACAGCTTTGTGCTGAAGCCCGGCTTCAAGGGCAGCTGGGAAGTGCTTGAAACGACTCGCAAGGAGTATGTGATCAAGCTTTGATCTCGCGTCGCCATGATGCTCGCGATCGGGGGGACAAACCGCTGTCCTGCCGAGCTATTTCAGAGGCAGAAAGAGTTCAACGACCACTTCGCGTAGCGGGCCCTCCGGGAAGTGGGACAGATGTCGTTGGCAATAGATCGGAAAGTCGCGTGCTTCCTCGCCGCTGGCCGGAAGCCATTCACGATAAAGATAAAGTGCTGCGGGTTCGAGATTGTTGGTATTGCCAGGGTAGCGCAGCACCGCGCAGCGCCCGCCGGGGATCACGCCAGCCTTCATCTGCCCGTCATTCGCCTCGATCGGCCGGTCTGTCCCGGCACAAATGTCCATGCTGTAGTCAGCCGGGACCGCGGGCTCCCTTTCGGAACGGAAGACGTTGAAGGTCGGGCTTGTCTCGGGCGACAAGCCCGCCGCCTTACGCCAGGCGATGAACCGCTGGATGGTGTCCTGGAGCGTCGCCCGGTCTCCGCGGTGCTCCATGATCGCCACCGGCGTCGGGGGCACATCGCGGATCGTCACGTCGTCGTGTTCAAAGATTATCTGCATAAGCGTGTTCCTTGCTTTTTCGAGGGGCCCGAAGGCCATGAGCCACGACCCCCAGTCGGGAGACTTCCGGAACGACGACGGCGATTGTCCGAACCGTTGCCGAAAGGCGCGGGCGAAGGCATCCGGCGCGTCGTAACCGGCATCCATGGCTATGTCGGTGACGCTTTGGGCGTCACTTTCGGCAAGTCTGTACGAAGCACGCTTCATGCGGGCGAGCTGGACATAGCGATGCACGGACACCCCGAAGGTGGACGTGAACTGCCGGTGGAAATGATATTTCGAGAACGCCGCGACACCGCTCAACGCCTCCAGCCCCAGATCGTCATCCAGATGCTGGTCTATATGGTCTAGCACCCGCTGCATTCGGGCTGGGTAGTTTTCAAGTGCGGCCTTCAACGTCTCTTTCTCCGTGACGACACCAGTTAGGCCTTTCCGAATATATCGCGCTCGACCGATCTTGCGATTTGGCATGGATCGACAGGGGCTGCCAGCAACGGCCTTCAGGCTCTCCCCCAAGCTTGTGCTGCCTGCGTATGACTATTTCGCTGGAACTGGCTGAGACAGCTTCCGGTGCCTTGTCGTGGAAGGGCATCGTGGGCGGTCCGGTGAGCCGACCTTGTGGTTGCTGCTGGCGCTATGGCTGGAATAGGCCGGCGACCAAATCCGCGCTTCGTCAAAAGCCGACGGCGAGCCTTTCCAGCC
>NZ_RZPB01000488.1:0-4695 GCF_003998535.1 Mesorhizobium sp. M7A.F.Ca.AU.002.02.1.1
ATGATGGTGCATCTGCACAAGGCGATCTCGGTGCGGGAAGTGGCTCGCTCCTCGCGCCGCTGAGCATTTTCTTCAGCGCAACAGGAATCCGCGTCCGAGCTCGTCGTCCGCTTCGACGATGAATTCGGCCCGCCCGGAATAATAGGCGCGGCCGCCGACGCGGGCGATGATCGCCTCATGCCGTCCAGCCTTCGCCGTCCGCGCCACGGCTCCGGAAAAACGCGAGCCGGCGATGCTCTCGAATGTGCGCGTCTGTCCGATCGCGATCTCGCCCTTGGCATGCATGGCCGCCAGCCTTGCGGTGACGCCGGAACCGGTTGGCGAGCGATCGACCTCGGCTTCGGCGAAGACGCAGATGTTTTTGGTCACCTCGCCGGAAAATGTGTCGCGGCCGTCGGTCAGGATGGTGCCGTATAGGTAGGCTAGGTCGCCGTGGTCGGGATGCGACAGCGGAAATTCAGCCTTGAGCCTGTCCGTCAGCCCCGTTGCCGCATCGACGAAATCGCGCATCCGGCTTCTGCCGAATTCGAGCCCGAATTGGTGACAATCGGCCAGCGCGTAGAAGGCGCCGCCATAGGCGACGTCGAAGCCAATCGTGCCGTGGCCCGCCAATTCGATCGCCTGTCCACCGGCGAAAAGGAAGGCCGGCACGCTTTCGAACGAAACCGCACCGGCCTTGCCGTCCCTGACCTCGACCGAGGCGACGACCAGCCCGCACGGCGCCTCGATATTGACTGTCGTGACTGGTTCCTGTTTCGCCACCAGCCCTTCATCGATGGCGTAGCGGCCGAGCGCGACGATGGCGTGGCCGCACATCGTGGAATAACCCTCATTGTGCATGAACAGCACGGCGAGGTCGGCGCCGGGCAGGTCCGGCTCGACCAGCAAGGCGCCATACATGTCGTAATGGCCGCGTGGCTCGAACATCAGGATTTTCCTGAGATGATCGAGATGGTCGCGCACATAGGCGCGCTTTTCCAGGATCGTGCCCTTGGGGATACCGGGATAGCCGCCGGTGACGATCCTCAGCGGCTCGCCGCCGGTATGCATGTCGACCACGGTCAGCGTCATGCGACGGGCCCCATTAATCCGAAGATTTGCCGAAGAGGGCCTGCAATTTGCTGAACGGCATGGCGGCGCGGGTGAAGCCGAAGGTGCCGTCTTGCTGGATTTCGCGTGCCGCCGTTTCCAGCATGCCGTAGGCGAAATTGGTCAGCCACGGCCCGAGCGAGATACGCTTGACGCCGGCCATGGCGAGATCGGCGATGGTAAAGCCCGGTACCGCCATGACATTGACCGGCTTGCTGACGGCAGAGCAGAGCGTGCGGATCATCTCGACGTTGCCGATGCCTGGCGCATAGAGTACGTCGGCGCCGGCCTTCTCGAACGCCTGCAGCCGCTTGATCGTGTCGTCGAGGTCGGACTTGCCCCAGAGGAAGTTCTCGGCCCGCGCAGTGAAGACGAAATCGCGTTTCAGGGCCCGCGCCGCTTCCACGGCCGCCGCAACGCGTTCGACGGCGTGCGCAAAATCATAGATCGGCTTGTCCGGATCGCCGGTGTGGTCTTCGATCGAGCAGCCGGCAAGGCCGGCAGCTTCCGCCGCGAAGATGGTTTCGGCGGCCTGCTCGGCGCTGTCGCCCTTGCCTTTCTCGAGGTCGGCCGAGACCGGCAGGCTGGTCGCCGCGGTCACTTCGCGGCAATGGTGGATCATCTGGTCGAAGGTCACCGCGCCGTCCGGCAGGCCGCGCGAAAAGGCAAAGCCGGCGCTGGTCGTCGCCAGCGCCGTGAAGCCGAACGAGCCGAGCAGCTTGGTCGTGCCGATATCCCAGGGATTGGGCACGACGAAGGTCGAGGCATGCAGGTCGCGAAAGATCTTGCCCTTGTCCATGGTAGTTCCCCATCATATGCGGTGTGGCCGAGCGGATTTTATCCTGCTCCATCTGGCCGGGCAAACGAATGCGGTTGGTTCAGAAGCGTTTGGCGTTCTCTCCTGCCAAATTGTTCAGCGCGTCGGAATCCTTGGCGTAGTGCGACGTTGTCTTGTCCCAATGATAGGTGACGGAGATGTCGTGAGATTCAGGTTTGGGCGGCTGGTCATCGCAGCTTTCGTCGTTCACGACGGTGGCATCGGTCACCGTTACCTTGATCGCCGCATGGCGTCGGCCCTCTGCGATGGCTTTAAAGGCAACGTCCTGCGTCCGGCTATAGGCACACACGTGCTCGTCGAACAAATAGATGATGTCGATCAGCTTCAACTTGTCCCTGGCGACCATAATCAGCGGGACGATCATATAGTTCTGGTTTGAATTGGAATGCGAACTCTCGATCATGAGGATATCATCATTGGCGCCGATGCCGAGCTTGCCGGGTTCGCGGAAATAGGTGCTGCGGTCGAGGGCGACATTGGCGGCGTCGAGCAGCCTTGGTTTGCCCGTAATGTCGTAGAGCGCTAGCACCGCATAGCCTTCTGCGCTGTCTGAGGAATCGCCGAGATCGAACAGCATGGTCAGGCGGTCCTTGCCTCCCGCCTTGATGGCAAGCACGGAGGCATTGGAAAAGCCTGAGGTTTCGGGCGGCGAGCCGCCGCTGTCGGGTCCCTCGATATGGCGCATAGCGATCGGCAGCCCGCCCCTGTAAAAGCCATTCTTGTCGGCGGCGAGGTCTGGAATGATCATCCTGGCGAGGTCGAGATAGGTGATGTCTTTTTGGCCGGGCAGTGGGCTGCCGAGCTCCGGAAGGCTGGCGTCTTGCGCGCCGGCTGCGGTCCACAGCAATGGCAGCAGCATCACGGCGAGGATGAAGCGAAGCAGGTTCGTCGGCATGGTCGCCTCAGGGTGTCGGGCGCGCGGAACGTAGCACAGCCTCCCAACCCGTCCAGTCCGTCAGCCAGCTCAGTGGATCGGCACCAGCCCGGCCAGTTCGCGCATGTCGTCGAACAGGATGCCGCCGGCCTGGATAAGGCCGTCGCGGTCGGAATAGGGATCGGCGTGATAGGAAAACACCCGCATGCCGGCCGCGATGCCGGCCTGCGTGCCAGCGACGCTGTCCTCGATGACGATGCAGTCGGCAGGTGCAAAGCCCACGGTTTTCGCAGCATGCAGGAACAGGTCCGGAAACGGCTTGCCGCGCGCGACCATCGTCGAGGAAAACATCGCGTGTTCGAACAGCGGCAACAGCCCGGTCTGGCCAAGTGTGATGTGCATCTTCGACACCCGGGCCGAGGTGGCGACGCAATAGGCGATCCCGGCTGACCGCACGGCCTCGACGAATTCGCGGACATAAGGGATTGCTTCGACGCCGTGGGCGAACAGGTCTGGCAGGCCGGCGTTCCAGCGATCGACAAAATCGGCGCCAAGCCTGACGCTGGTCTTTTCTTCGATCTCTTTCTGCACCGACGCCATGCTGCGGCCGGAGAAATTCTTGCGGCAATATTTGAAGCTTGTCGGATAGCCGGCAGCGGTCAGCCATTCGGCAAGGCGCCGATTGGCCAGGTTCTCCGTATCGACCAGGATCCCGTCGCAGTCGAAGATGACAAGTTTAGGCAGTTCAGGCATCAGGCGGTGCCGGTCGATCCGAACCCGCCCGCGCCGCGCGCCGTGCCGCCGGCCAGGTTGCGCTCTTCCACGGCGGCTTGCGTCACCGCGGCAAAAACGATCTGGGCGATGCGCATGCCGCGCGTCACGGCAAAGTCCTCATCGCCGAGATTGATCAGCAGGACCTTCACCTCGCCGCGATAGTCGCTGTCGATGGTGCCGGGCGTGTTGAGGACGGTCAGCCCATGCTTGAAGGCAAGGCCCGAGCGCGGCCGCACCTGGCCTTCCATGCCTTCGGGAATTTCCAGGATCAGCCCGGTCGGCACCAGAGCGCGTTTTCCGGGCAGGATCAGCAGCGGCCGGTCGTCCGGCACCGCGGCGCGCAGATCCATGCCGGCAGCACCGGTGCTTTCATAAGCAGGAAGGGGAAGTCCTTCAGCATGCGGCAACCTGACGAAGCCGACGGTCGGACCGATGACGGAGGGAGTTTGAAGGGCTGCGCGCATAAAATCGATCCTATCGGCGCGAACGGCGATTCGGTCAACTCGCCCGCAAGCCTATCAACGGCTTTCTTTCAGGCATCAGTATGGCCTGAGGTGTGTTGAGATTCAGGTCAGGCCGAGTCGAAACCCGTCGTTTGCAGGCCGGCATCACCTGAATATCGACATATCTTAGCGCACTTCCATCGGAACCACCGTCGTCTCCTTGATCTCTTCCATCACGAAAGAGGCGGAAACATCAGACAGCGCCACCTTGGCGATCAGCCGCTGGTAGAGCCGGTCATAGGCCTTCACGTCGGCGACGCGGGCGCGCAGAACGTAGTCGAGGTCGCCGGACATGCGGTAGACGCCGATGATCTCGGGAAAGCCGGTCACCGCCGCCCGGAATCTCTGCAGCCACTCCGGATCGTGGTTGGACGTGCGGATCAGGATGAAGACGGAAAGGCCAAGCCCGAGCTTTTCGGCATCGACCAGCGCCACCCTGCCGGTGATGACACCGGCCTCCTCCAGCCGCTTCACCCGGCGCCAGCAGGCATTGCGCGACAGCGCCACCCGTTCCGACAACTGGTCGACCGACAGCGTGCCGTCGCGTTGCAACTCGGCGAGCAATTTCCGGTCGATTTCGTCAATTTCCAGCGCCATGTGGGATATTTGTTCCATGC
>NZ_RZPB01000489.1:0-4688 GCF_003998535.1 Mesorhizobium sp. M7A.F.Ca.AU.002.02.1.1
ATTGCTACCAGTGCCGGATCGAGCGCGCTTGAGGCGGAGATTAGCCGCTGGAAACAGCTGTCGTACTCCCGTCGCATAGTCGCGATAGAAAGCCATTGTCGATCGATTTGCCGACCGCGGATGAACCGGCGGCAAATCTCGTCATCGAGGAAGCGGGGCTTTGGCTCCGCTTTTTTGTTGCCTGCGTTTGGAGCAGACGTATTCCACGCAAGAAAAAAGCCCGCCGGCATGGCCGACGGGCTGCAACTGTTTGGCTGGAGGGCCTTTTAGTTGAACTTGTACTTCGCGCCGAGGCGCACGGTGTGGAAAGAGGAAGTCGAGGTAAGGGTGTCGTCAGGTGCGCCGAATTCCGAAGAAAAGTCCTTCTTGGCGAACTGCGAATAGCGATATTCGAGGCCAACGGTGACATTGCTGGACAGAGCCGTTTCCAGTCCGCCACCGACCGAGAAGCCGCTGGAGCCCCAGTCGAGGATGTCGCCGATCGGGTCGGAAGCGTTCAGATCGAAATGCTGCCAGCTGTAGCCGGCAAGCGCATAGGCAAGGGTCGATTCGTTCATCTTCATGCCAACGCGGCCCAACACATCGAACCCATAGTCGGTATCGACGTTGATCGATCCGCCGCCGAGATCCAGCTTGGAAGTCATGCCGGAGTAGCGTGCATCGACCATGACGCCTGCGACCCAGCTGCCGAAGTCATGATCGTAGCCGACGTTCAGTTCACCAAAGGCACCTTCGCCACCGAGACCATTGAATTCCAGGTCGCCGAGCGGCGGAACGTTGATCTGGTGCACGGACGCACCGGCACCACCAGCGCCGCCGATATAGAAGCCGGTCCAGTTGTAGGCTGGCGTCTCGAAGGCAGCACCGCCGCCGTTCTGGGCACCGAAACGGTAATTGGCTGCGATCTGGAAAGTATGGCGCGAGGTGTCAAGATTGAGGAGACCGTCCGGAACCCCGACGATGCCAGCCTCGGAAAGAAGATCGTCCTTGGTCCCGAAGCCCGTATAGCGATACTCAGTCTTGATCGTCCAATTGCTGTTGATGGCCGTTTCGATGCCACCTCCGACAAAATACCCGCTCTGATCCCAATCAAAGTCGAAGCCAGCGTTCGTATCGAGCTTGTACTTCTGCCAGGAATAGCCACCCAGCACGTATCCCAGAGTGTTTGGCGTCAAGAGATAGCCGAGACGCAGGCCAGCGTCGAAACCGTAGGTTTCCTTGATCGAAGCGTCGAATCCCGTAATGTCCAGCGTGGTCCCGATGTTGCCGACGTGAGCGTCCAGCAGACCACCGATGAGGAACCGCGGCGCGACCATATAGTCATAGCCAACCGTCAGCTCACCGTAGACGCCTTCGCCACCAATGCCGTTCAGCGAGACTGGAATAAAATCGCTGCTGAGCTTGTGTACGTTGGCACCGGCGCCGACGCCAAAACCAACGTATAGACCGCTCCAGTTAAAGCCGGCAGCTTCTTCTACCGGCTGCACGACGTCTGCTGCGTGAGCAGCAGATATCAAAGCCACAGCAGAAACAGCACCAAGAAGAAAAGATTTCGCGGATGTGCGAATGAACATATGCCCGTACCCCATGAGTAAACCCAGAATGTCTCTAGCAGGGAACCGGCCGGCACGGGAATGACAAATATGCAACAATGATGAGCAAAGTGCCGTTGCGTCACATCTTTCGGCGCCATGCTTTGCCTGAAAAACAGGCTCGCAAGAAAAAACCCGCCGGCATGGAACCGGCGGGCTGGATTGAAAGGAGCTGTTTTTCGCGAAAATCAGGCGGCGAGTACCGCTTTCGGCTCGACCAGTTCGTAGCCGAGCGCCTCGGCGACTGCGCGGTTGGTGATCTTGCCCTTGTGGACATTGAGGCCGTTGCGCAGGTGATGATCGTCGACCAGCGCCTTCAGGCCCTTGTCGGCGAGCTGCAGGCCGTAGTGAAGCGTCGCGTTGTTGAGCGCGTGGGCCGACGTGACGGGCACGGCACCCGGCATGTTGGCGACGCAATAGTGGATGACGCCGTCGACCTCATAGGTCGGGTCGGCATGGGTGGTGGCGTGCGAGGTCTCGAAGCAGCCGCCCTGGTCGATGGCGACATCGACCAGCACCGAGCCTTTCTTCATGCCCGACAGCATTTCGCGCGAAACCAGTTTTGGCGCCGCGGCACCCGGGATCAGCACCGCGCCGACGACGATGTCGGCTGAAAAACACTCTTCTTCCAGCGCCTCGACAGTCGAGTAACGGGTGTGGACGCGGCCGGCGAAGAGATCGTCGAGCTGGCGCAATCTCGGGATCGAGCGGTCGATGATGGTGACGTCGGCGCCAAGGCCGGCCGCCATCCTGGCCGCGTGCAGGCCGACGACGCCACCGCCGAGCACGGTGACCT
This sequence comes from Mesorhizobium sp. M7A.F.Ca.AU.002.02.1.1, assembly GCF_003998535.1. Taxonomy (NCBI): domain Bacteria; kingdom Pseudomonadati; phylum Pseudomonadota; class Alphaproteobacteria; order Hyphomicrobiales; family Phyllobacteriaceae; genus Mesorhizobium; species Mesorhizobium sp. M7A.F.Ca.AU.002.02.1.1. The sequence goes on from NZ_RZPB01000489.1 coordinate 2,389, forward strand.
TGCCGGGCAGCACGCCGGGCACGCCGCCCAGCAGCACGCCGCGGCCGCCATTGGCCTTCTGCAGCGCCGTGGCGCCGGCCTGGATCGACAGGCGTCCGGCAACTTCCGACATCGGCGCCAGCAGCGGCAGGCCGCCACGGTCGTCGGTCACGGTCTCGTAGGCGATTGCCGTCACGCCGGACGCAAGCAGGCCCTTGGTCTGCTCCGGATCCGGAGCAAGGTGGAGGTAGGTATACAGGATCTGGCCTTCGCGAAGCTGCGCCCATTCGCTGGGCTGCGGCTCCTTGACCTTGACGATCATGTCCGACTTGGCGAACACCTCGGCGGCCGTCTTGGCAATCGTGGCGCCGGCGGCGCGATAGGCGTTGTCATCGGCGCCGATGCCGGCACCGGCCCCGGTCTCGACCAGCACTTCGTGGCCATGGGCGACATATTCGCGGACCGAGCCGGGGGTGAGGCCGACGCGGTATTCGTGGTTCTTGATTTCCTTGGGGCAGCCGACGCGCATTTTCTTCTCCTGATCCGGCCCTTTTGGGCTCGTTCCCTGTATGGCTGGAGTGAACCACGAATCGTTGCGCAGGTGTTTGCGAATGCGCTTGCGCCCACCGGCCGGTTTCGATAATTGTTGCGCGAAACAGCAAGATATTCGCAGGATTCACGAATAATGCCGCTCGACAGGATCGATATCGCCATTCTCGAGGCTTTGCAGAAGGATGGCAGGATACCCAATGCGGCGCTGGCCGAGAAGGTCGGCCTGTCGCAGTCGGCCTGTTCGCGCCGGCTCGACAATCTGGAGAAATCCGGAACCATTCGCGGCTACCACGCCCGGCTTTCCAATGCGGCACTTGGCCACCAGATGACGGCGATCGTGCACATATCGCTGTCGGGGCAGTTCGAGAAGACGCTGTCGGATTTCGAGGCGGCGATCAAGCGCTGCCCGAACGTGCTGTCCTGTCACCTGATGTCGGGCGAATACGACTACATCCTGCGGATCGCGGCGAAGGATCTCGTCGACTATGAGCGCATCCACAAGGAATGGCTGTCGGCGATGCCGCATGTGACCAAGATCAATTCGTCCTTTGCGCTACGCGAAATCGTCGACAGGACCGCCATGGGCATGAAGCCGGAAATGGCCTAGGCCTCCGTTACCACCCGATCCATCGGAATGTCGTGCGGCTGCGGGTAGATGGTCGCGATGCGCTGCAGCTCGTAGCCGACGCCGATGACCAGTGGCTTGAACGGCATCGCTGCCAGCGTACGGTCGAAGAAACCGCCGCCATAACCCAGGCGGTAGTTCAGGGGATCGATGCCGACGATCGGCGAGATGACGATGTCCGGCAGCACCGGATCGCCCTCGGCCGGGATCGGGATATTCCAGACACCTTTCTCCAGCCGGTCGCCTGCTTTGTAGGCGCGGAAGATCAGCGGCTGCCCCTTCTCGATGACGATGGGCAGGGCGGTGCGGCCGCCGCGTTCGTTTATGGACGTCATCCAAGGCCGCAAATCCGGCTCGCCGCGAAACGGCCAGTAGAGACTGACCATGCGGCCGGCGATCTCGCCGATTACCGCGTCGAGGCCATCGGCGATGTGTTGCGACATTACCGTTCGCGCGTCGGCCGAAACAGCAAGACGCGCGGCGATCAGGCGTTCGCGCTCAGCCTTGCGCCAGCGTCTCACATCGGTCCAGTCGCTCGAAGGCGCACGGAATTCCGTATCGAGTTCGTGCATGAAACAGGGCGGCGAAGAATACTGCGCCGGAGCATCGTCGTCACGATCGTTGGCCATGCCTCACCTCATCGCGTGTTCGATGACGCTATACCTCGCGATACGATACAACATGTGCATTCACGACATGCAACGACGAGTCTCGGGCACTGGCCATCTGTTGTTGCATTGCACAAAAATACCTACATGCAGGACAGGCAATCTTGCTAACAAGGTGAACGAAATGAACGAAGCCAGGCATCATGTCGTCGTTGTCGGCGCGGGGTTCGGCGGCCTCGAGTTCACCCGTGCGCTTGCCGGCGCTCCCGTGCGCATCACCATGATAGACAAGCGCAACCATCACCTCTTCCAGCCGCTGCTCTACCAGGTGGCGACGACGGCGCTGGCCACCTCCGAGGTTGCCTGGCCGATCCGCCACCTCCTGCGCAAGCGCAAGGATGTGACGACGCTGCTCGCCAATGTCACCGGTGTCGACCGCGCCGGCAAGCGCGTGCTGCTCGATGACGGCAGCGCGGTCGCCTACGACACGCTGCTGCTCGCCACCGGTGCCCGCCACGCCTATTTCGGCCATGACG
>NZ_RZPB01000048.1:0-16496 GCF_003998535.1 Mesorhizobium sp. M7A.F.Ca.AU.002.02.1.1
GTGCGCTGATCTGCGCCGGCGTTGCCGTTGTTTCCGCGCGCTGAGCGGATTGCCCAGTCATCACGCTATTTCCTGCGCGCCGCCGCCTCGGCCTGATCGAGGATCTTGCGCAGGAATGCGGCATGGCCGCGGAACGCGCGCCGTCCGCTCGTCGTCGCCCTGACGCGCGTCTGCGGCCGGCGGCCGACGAACAGCTTTTCGATGTCGACATAACCAGCCCTGGCCAGCGTATCGAGATGCGCACCGAGATTGCCGTCGGTGACGTCCACGATGGCTTTCAGCCCGGTGAAATCCAGCGTTTGCCGCCTTTCCAGCATGCTCAGCGCCGCCATGATCCTGAGCCGAGTGCTCTGGTGGATGATTTCGTCGGCACTCATCGATTGGCTCCGGCGCAGCCAAGCCGGAGGCCGCCGACAACCATGCTGCCGCCGTGGCGGACCGTCTTGGCAATCTCGAACGGCGACAGCGCCGCTTGCTCCTGTGCGATCGACATTGAAATGCTCCAGCATGCTGTACAGAATACTCTGCCATGTAGAGTTATCTGTCAATTCACGAGCAGGCCGATCTGCGTTCGTGCTTGACAAGACGATGCACCGATCGGCTGTCGCATTGCAGTATAGATCGTCCGCCTGCACGAGATGATCGCACCGATGAGGCAGCGGTCATGATATCGGCGACCGACGATCGACACGCAAAGCTGCTCGCTGATCTTCGGAGCTTCACGAGAGGAGCGCTTCCGCGGAGTGTGGAGAATGTCGGCGACACATTCTAGCCAATGGTCGAAGATCAGAAGTGAATTTCTGCGACGATCAGCACGATCATGTGCCGATCGTAACCGAAATTTAAGCTGCGAAAATCAGTCTATTGCTTCGCTGGCTAGCAAGCCGCGAGTCAGATATGCATGAGCGCGCCGGGTCATTACGGCCGTCGGCACAAAGGAAGGGGCATCGCATGGCTAAGCAGTCATCCAAAGCGCCGGCGTCCAAGGCACCGGCAAAGAAAGCACCCGCAAAAGCAGCGACGGCAAAGGTCGCAGCTGCAGTGAAGAAAGCAGCACCCGCTGCCAAGCCGAAGGCCGCGGCGGCCAAGGCAAAAGCAGCACCGGCCAAGAAGCCGGCAGCGAAAGCTGCGGCGAAACCGGCAGTGAAGAAGGCGGCACCCGCCAAGGCAGCGGCAAAGCCGGCTGCCAAGGCGGCACCGGCCAAGAAGCCTGCAGCGAAAGCTGCGGCGAAACCCGCAGCGAAGAAGGCAGCAGCACCTGCCAAGAAACCGGCTGCCAAGGCTGCACCAGCCAAGAAGCCGGCTGCCAAGGCTGCTCCGGCAAAGAAGGCTGCGGCAGCGAAATCTTCAGCGCCGGTGAAGAAAGCGGCACCTGCGGCCAAGCCGAAGGCAGCGCCCGCGAAGGCCGGCAAGAAGTAGTCGCGCTTCCCTCGCCGGGGGCGGTGCCGAAACAGTCAAGGGCGGGTGCCTCACAGGGCGCCCCGCTCGTTGTTTAGGCAGTCGGAAGGCGAGAACAGAGGCGGACGGAGGATATCTTTTCGCAGCTCCCAGGACTTCGCCATAGGGCGGAGTCCGGTGGGGCTTTTTTCGTGTCATTCATGCGGGTGATGAAACATCGGCGCGAGGCTCGTCGGTCTTGCCAGTCGGCTGGCGGCTTCGCGCGATCCCGGCAACCATGGTGATGAAGCACCGTCTTCATGGAGCGCTCGCTAAACGGCCCTGGCCGCTGCGTCGCTCTGGCGGCTGGGTTTTCCGCTTCTGGCCATTGCCCGATCGCGCCCGATCGGTCAACACTGCCGGCCTGCAAAACAGGAAACGGATCATGCCCAGACTGCTCTATGCGTCGTCTTCTCCCTACAGTTCCAAGGTACGAATGGCGGCAGCCTATGCCGGCATCGCTGTCGATCTGGTGCCGATCAAGACCGAGGAGAAGCCGGCCGACTTGATGATCGCCAACCCGCTCGGCAAGATTCCGGTTCTGGTGCTCGACGACGGTCGCTCCATCCATGACAGTCGCGCCATCACCCAGCATCTCAACCGTTTGTCGAAGAGCGCGCTTTTTCCACGCAATCCCGACAAGCGGCTCGAGGCAGAAGTGCTGGAGGCATTGGCCGACGGCATTTGCGACTGTGCGCTGTCGATGGTCTATGAACGGCGCACGCGGCCTGAGGAGATGGTCTATCAGCCCTGGCTCGATCGCCAGTGGGCGAAGATCACGGCGGCACTCGACCTGCTCAACGCCAACCCGCCGAAGCTGCCGAAAAAGATCACCGCCGGCCAGATGGCGCTGCGCGCCTGCCTTGGCTATCTCGCGCTGCGCTTTGCCGGGAAATGGGAGAAGGGTCGCGCCCGGCTGACGCGGTGGGCGGCACGCTTCGACGAGAAGTTTCCAGAACTGAAGCCCTGCATTCCCGGTTGACCGCCCATTACCCGAATAGATTTACCCGGAAATCACGCGAGCATAAAAAAAGCCGGGCGCGAGGCCCGGCTTTTTCGTGTCGTGGCTTGAACGACTTAGAACTTCATACCGACGCCGAAGGTGACGCGGTTGTCGGTGGCCTTGACCTTGCCGATGCCATCGAAGCTCTTGCTGCCGAAGTCGGTGTAACGATACTCGACACGACCGAAGACATTGTCGGTCAGCTTGATGTCGGTGCCGAGACCGGCGGTCCAGCCGAGCAACGTGGCGCGGTCCGAACCGTATACGTCGTCTTCGACCTTCAGGCTTCTTCCGGCGAGACCGCCGGTGCCATAGAGCAGGATTTCGGGGGTCACGGCATAGCCGAGACGGGCTCGCAACGAACCCTCGAAGCCGGCCTTGGAATTGACGCCAGAATCGTCGCCCTTGACGCCGTTGTAGCCGAGTTCGGCTTCAGCGCCGTAGACGAAGTTCTCTTGCTGCCACTGATAGCCGCCGAAGACGCTGCCGACGAAGCCCTTGGTGCCGACGTCAACATTGTCAACACCCAGATCCTTTTCCTTGGTATGGCCGCTGAAGCCATAGCCGACGTTGAGACCGGCGTAGGGGCCGGCCCACGAAGCGACGGGAAGTTCAGCGATCGGCGCAGGTGCCGGCGGCTCTTCCGAAACCACGTCAGCAGCATAGGCAGTTCCGCTGAGGGCGAAGAGCCCGAGCGCAACGGCCAGCGGCCGTGCGAATTTGAGATTGGCTTGCATTGTTCTTTACTCCTTAAGCCACAGGACACAGGCTTGTTTCTCACGATCGCCATCGACCCGTCCGGGGGGGAAACGGATCTGGCGTTCGTCGGTTCCAAATGTCGTGTCAAAATGCGGCTGAAGCGAACCTGAACTTGGGTCATTCCCCGGCGCAAATGAGGCAGAACCTTGACGTTGCATCTTCGCAACAGCGAAATGGCAGGAACCATCCGGTGCTGCGCTGCACACCGCTTGGTGCAAGGACTCCAGCACCCTATATTGCGGTCGGGCACGCCTGAGTCCAGGGCGGGCCAAGATGCCCAAACGGCCGTTTCGCCACAATGCTGCCCAAGGTGCGAACACCATTTAACGCATGCCGGGCCATATTTCGCCGGCACTGCTTTTTCGGGCCGAAATTGAGGATTGACACCATATGAGCAAAGCCACTGTCACGGCGCTGGTGACGGGCGGGGCCAGGCGGATCGGCAGGGCGATCGTCGAGGATCTCGCCGCGCACGGTTTTGCCGTCGCCATCCATTGCAACCGCTCGCGCAGCGAGGCCGATGCGTTGGCTGCCGAAATCATCGCCGGAGGTGGCCGCGCCGCAGTGGTCGCCGCCGACCTGACCGATATGGACGCCATCGATGACCTTATCGGCGAGGCGCAAGCAGCGCTCGGGCCGCTCTCGCTGCTGGTCAACAACGCGTCGCTGTTCGAGGACGATTCGGTTCTGGATTTCGACTGGCGGGCCTGGGACCGGCACTTTGCCGTCCATGTGAAAGCGCCCGCGCTCCTGGCGCAGAATTTCGCCCGGGCACTACCGGCAGGGCAGGAGGGCCTGATCGTCAACATGATAGACCAGCGCGTCTGGCGGCCGACGCCGCGCTACTTCTCCTATGCACTGTCCAAATCGACGCTGTGGACAGCCACCCAGATGATGGCGCAAGCGCTCGGTCCCCGCGTCCGCGTCAATGCCATCGGCCCGGGGCCGACATTGAAGAACGCGCGTCAGGACGACAGCGATTTTGCAGCCCAAGTCGATGGCTTGATCCTCAAGCGCGGCCCGGAATTGCCGGAATTCGGCGCCACTATCCGCTATCTCTGGGAAGCGCGCTCGGTCACCGGCCAGATGATCGCGCTTGATGGCGGCCAGCATCTTGCGTGGCAGACGCCCGATGTGACAGGCATGACGGAATGAGTCCTGTAGACCACAAAAGCAAGCCGCGCGGCGGCACCGACGATCTGCCCCCCGATATCGACCTCGAGGACGAGGCGGTCGAGGAAATCGTTGAAACCGTCGGTCCCGATGTCGCCTTCACCGCCATCGACTGGACGCCGCATGCCGGCGACGCGGAAGGCATGATCGGCGCCGAGGTGATCCAGACGCTGGTCAAGCGGCTGCCCAACGCGCCCGGCGTCTACCGCATGATGAACGCTGCCGGCGATGTGCTCTATGTCGGCAAGGCACGCAGCCTGAAGAAGCGCGTCACCAACTACGCGCAAGGCCGCTTCCACACCACCCGCATCGGCCGCATGGTGCGCGAAACGTCGACGATGGAGTTCGTCGTCACCCGCACCGAGATCGAAGCGCTGCTGCTCGAAGCCAATCTTATCAAGCGCTTGCGGCCGCGATTCAACGTCCTGATGCGCGACGACAAGTCGTTTCCCTATATCCTCTTGACCGGCGACCATGTCTCGCCGGGCATCTACAAGCATCGCGGCGCGCGCTCGCGCAAAGGCGATTATTTCGGTCCCTTTGCTTCGGCCGGTGCCGTTGGCCGCACCATCAACTCGCTGCAGCGCGCCTTTCTGCTGCGCAGTTGCACCAACTCGTTCTACGAGAACCGCACGCGGCCATGCCTGCTTTATCAGATCAAGCGCTGCGCCGGTCCCTGCACCGGCGAGGTCTCGCACCAGGACTATGCCGAGCTGGTCAATGAGGCGAAGGACTTCTTGTCCGGCCGCAGCCAGAAGGTGAAGACGGAAATCTCGGCCGCCATGCAGCAAGCGTCGGAAGCTCTCGATTTCGAGCGCGCCGCGATCTATCGCGACCGGTTGGCGGCCCTGTCGCATGTGCAGAGCCACCAGGGCATCAATCCGGCGACCGTCGACGAAGCCGATGTCTTCGCCATCCATCAGGAAGGCGGCCAGGTCTGTATCCAGGTGTTCTTTTTCCGCACCGGCCAGAACTGGGGCAACCGCGCCTATTTCCCCAAGGCCGATCCGGCGTTGGAAGCAGCCGAGGTGCTGGGCTCGTTCCTGGCGCAGTTCTATGACGACAAGCCGACGCCGCGGAACATTCTTCTGTCGCATGGCGTCGAGGATCAGGAATTGCTGGCCGAGGCGCTCTCCACCCGCGCCGGCCGCAAGGTCGCAATCTCCGTGCCGCAGCGCGGCGAGAAGAAGGACCTGACCGACAACGCTTTGCAGAATGCCCGCGAAGCGCTCGGACGCCGGCTGGCTGAAACCTCCACCCAGGGACGCCTGCTTGCCGGTTTCGCCGAGACATTCGGCCTGCCGAAGCCGCCAGTGCGCATCGAGGTCTACGACAATTCGCACATCATGGGCACCAATGCCGTCGGCGCCATGGTCGTTGCCGGACCGGAGGGGTTCGTGAAGAACCAGTACCGGAAATTCAACATCCGCTCGACCGAGATCACGCCTGGCGACGATTTCGGCATGATGCGCGAGGTGATGGAACGGCGGTTTTCGCGGTTGCTCAAGGAGCATGGCGATGTCCCGGCTGGGGATGCAGCCGACGGTTCGGCAGACGATATGGAGGACGATATCTCCGGCAGCTTCCCGGCCTGGCCCGATGTCATCCTGATCGACGGTGGCCAGGGCCAGATGACCGCGGTGCGCAAGATCCTCGCCGATCTCGGCATCGAGGACCGCGTGGTTGCCATCGGCATCGCCAAGGGCCAGGACCGCGATGCCGGCCGCGAGCGGTTCTTCGTCAAAGGCAGGGACTCGTTTTCCCTACCGGTCCGCGACCCCGTGCTCTATTTCGTCCAGCGGCTGCGCGATGAGGTTCACCGTTTCGCGATCGGCTCGCATCGGGCTCGCCGCAAGAAGGAAATGGTCAAGAGCCCACTTGATGAGATCAGCGGCATCGGTCCCGGCCGCAAGCGGGCATTGCTGCTGGCATTCGGCACCGCCAAGGCGGTCAGCCGCGCGGCCATCGAGGATCTGCGGAAAGTCGACGGGATTTCCGAGCAGGTGGCGAAACTGGTCTACAATCACTTCCACGAGAGTTGAAAAATCTGGCACTTTCATCTGGCCTGTCGAATCTGGCCTGTTGACCCCCCACATTCGCTTCTGATTTGAGTAGGCAGGCAGAAAGAGTTTCCCGGATATGGCCAAGCGCGCGTTCAACCTGCCCAACATGCTCACCTACGCCCGCATCGTCGCGGTGCCGATGGTGGTGCTGTGCTTTTTTCTCGAAGGACATCTGAAGTCGAGCGACTTTGCCCGGTGGTCGGCGCTGATCATCTTCCTGCTCGCCTCGATCACCGATTATCTGGATGGCTATCTGGCGCGCGCCTGGCAACAGACCTCCAACATCGGCAAGATGCTCGACCCGATCGCTGACAAGCTGCTGGTCGCCACCTGCCTGCTGCTGCTGGCTGCGGACACCGATCGCCATGCGGGCATTGCCGGCTGGTCGTTGTGGGCGGCGATCATCATCCTGTGCCGCGAAATCCTCGTCTCGGGCCTGCGCGAATATCTGGCGGCGCTGAAAGTCTCGGTGCCGGTGACGCAGCTGGCAAAATGGAAGACCGCCATCCAGATGGTCGCCATAGCGTTCCTCTTGGCCGGACCGGCCGGCGACAAGATCTTTCCGCTGACCACCCAGACCGGGCTGGTGCTGCTGTGGATCGCGGCGTTGGTCACACTCTACACCGGCTACGACTATTTCCGCGCCGGCCTCAAGCACATCATGGACGAGTGAGATGACGACCCGGCTCATCTATTTTGCCTGGGTGCGCGAGCGCATCGGCATGCCCGAGGAAGACGTCGACTTGCCGGCTGGCATCGAGACGGTCGCCGATCTCCTGCGCTGGCTGAAATCGCGCGGCGAGGGCTACGAGCACGCGCTGCAATATCCTGACGTCATCCGTGTCGCTATCAACCAGGAGCATGTCGAGCACCGCGAGAAGATCGCGGGCGCCCGCGAAATCGCGCTGTTCCCGCCGATGACCGGGGGCTGAAATGACCGGCGGGATCATACCTGTCGTGCGCATTCAGCGCCAAGATTTTGACGTCGCGGCCGAAATCGCCAGACTGACGCAAGGCCGCGCCGATATCGGCGCCGTGGTGAGCTTCTCAGGCCTTTGCCGCGACGAGCAGGGCGCGCTCTCAGCGCTCGAGCTCGAACACTATCCCGGTATGGCCGAAGCAGAAATCGCCCGCATCGCTGCTGAAGCGGTCGAGCGTTGGCCGTTGCAGGGGCTCACCGCCATCCACCGCCACGGGAAGATCGCGCCCGGCGAGAGCATCGTGCTGGTGGTGGCAGCCTCCGCGCACCGCCATGCGGCGTTCGAGGCGGCGAATTTTCTCATGGACTATCTCAAATCGCGCGCGCCCTTCTGGAAGAAGGAGCATCGGGCTGACGGCTCGGAGGGTGGCTGGGTCGAGGCCAAGGAAGCCGATGCAACGGCCGCGCAACGCTGGAAAGCGTCCGAATAAGATCCGCCGCAGCCATGCATTGACCGCAATCCTTTGGCCAATTGGCGGAATTGGTCAGCCTGGGCATTGGCAACCCGTGGCATTGGCAGCCCAGGGCATTGGCAGCCCGGGGTGAGGGAGATGGTCATGCTGGACAGGATCGCGGAGTTCTTCATCTTCGGTTTCGTGCCTCTGGTCGTCGGCATATTGGCCGTTCCTGAGCAGTCTGTTGCCGCCGAAAAGGCAGTGAGAGGCGAAGTGATCTATCGCGAGCGCATTGCCTTGCCGCCCAGTGCCGTGCTCTCTGTGCAACTTGCCGATGTGTCGCTGGCCGATGCGCCGGCCACCATTATCGGCGAGCAGAAAGTGAAGCCGACCGGCCAGGTGCCGATCAGCTTCGAGATCAAATTCGACCCTTCCGTCATCCGGTCGCAGATGACTTACGCGTTGCAAGCCCGCATCACCGTCGACGACAAGCTCCTGTTCATCTCCGATATGCGCCATCAGGTCGATCCGCTGACCGACGTGCCGCAGACCATCATGCTGAAGATGGTCGCCCCGAACGCCGAGCCGACGGTTTCGGTCTTCGACCAGCTCTGGCTGGTCGACTATGTCGACGGCATCGGCGTCATCGCTGCCCCGCAAGCGACATTCAGGGTCAGCGAGGCCGGCAAGGCGGGCGGCAGCGGCCCCTGCAACACCTATTTCGCCACCGCCAAGGTCAATGGGCAAACGATCGTGATCGGAGACATCGGTTCGACCTACAAGGCCTGTGCGCCAGAGGTGATGGCCGAGGAAAAGGCGCTGTTCGATGCGCTGGCCAAGGCGGCGTCATACCGCGTCGAGGCCGGCAAGCTCATCATATCAGGCAAGGATGGCCGCGAGATCCTGCGCTTTAGCGCGGCGAGCTGACCCCCAACGAAAAAGGCCGGCGAAACGCCGGCCTTCTTTTTACGGAATCCAAGGTCTGGATCGTCGGCTCAGCCGACGATCTCGGTGTCCGAGAACCAGTACTTGATCTCTTCTGCCGCGGTCTCCGGTGCGTCGGAGCCGTGCACGGAGTTTTCGCCGATCGACAGCGCATGAACCTTGCGGATGGTGCCTTCGGCGGCGTTGGCCGGGTTCGTGGCGCCCATCACTTCGCGGTTCCTGGCAATGGCGTTCTCGCCTTCCAGCACCTGGACGACGGTCGGTGCCGACGACATGAATTCAACCAATTCGCCGAAGAAAGGACGGTCCTTGTGGACGGCATAGAAGCCTTCCGCTTCGCGGCGGCTCATCCAGACCCGGCGCGAGGCGATGACACGCAGGCCTGCCTCTTCCAGCATCCTGGTGATGGCGCCGGTGAGATTGCGCCGGGTTGCGTCCGGCTTGATCATGGAAAATGTGCGTTCGAGCGCCATGGGTCGTCCTTGTCTGAGAATGGAATTGAGAGTGGCGGGCTCTATACAAGCCGCCCGGCCCATTGCCAAGGGCCCCCGATCAGACGGCTGCACAGCAACGCTTTGCTTGCTATAGTCGCGTGCCGGCGCCGCGCTGAGGTCGGGCCGTATGGAGACAACATGACCATGACAGACGATCGTCAGGAACGCATTCGCAACCGTGCGCACCAGATCTGGCTGCAAGAGGGCCAGCCGGCTGGACATCATGAGCGCCATTGGCATCAGGCGGCGGCGGATGTCGACCAGGAGGACGCCACGGACAAGTCGGCAGCCAAAAAGCCAACCAAGAAGGCAGCTGGCGCCGCCAAGCCAAAAGCCGCCCCCAAGGAGGCAAAGGCTGCCACGAAGGCCGGCAAGCCAAAGAAGGCGGCCAAGTAAGTTACTGCTTTACGGCGTCAAGCCGCGGCGGCGACCTTTCGCCCCAGCCCGCCATGCAGGTCGAGGCAGCGGGCGAACCACTGCGCCACCACGTCGCCGTCGTCGAGCAATTGGTAGGGCGAGGCTATGCGCGCCCATTGCAAGGCGCCGAAGACGATATAGTCGCCAAACAGCGGCGCCGCGCCGCCGATGAACGGCTGATAGAAGAGCATCGAGCGCAATGGCTCCAGCGAGGCTCTGAAAGTGCCGAGCCCGGCCTCCCTGGCGGCCGTCACCTCCTCCAGCCTCTTGCCAAGACGCTGCTCCCGGCTTTGGCGGAAATAGACGGCGTTTTCCGCGTCCTGCATGGCATGAAGGTCCATGATGGCCGCGGTGGTCACGTAGGGATGAATGGTCACTTGCGACCAGCGTTCGATGAAGCGCGCCATCGCCTCGCCGCCTTCACCGCCAAACAGCGTCGGCCGGTCCGGATAGGCTTCATCGAGATAGAGCGCGATGGCGAAAGAATCCGCGAGGACTGTCTCGCCGTCGCGGATCACCGGAACGGTTTTCGAAACGCCGCCCTCGACAGCGGGCACCTCGAGAAAGCGCGTCGGTACGGTTGATATGTCGAGCCCCTTGTGGGCAAGCGCCATCGCCACCTTCCAGCAATGCGGGCTGAACGGACGTGTGCTGTCGCGTCCGACGAGATCATAAAGCAGAATGGTCATTGGCGGCGGCTCCCGTGCGGGTTAGGTAGGCCCCGCATCGACGCGAGCCGAGGGAAGCCATGAGACAGCATTTCATGATGTTTGCGGCCTATAATCAATGGGCCAACGGTCGCATCTATGATGCCGCCGCCGAACTCGATGATGAGGAATTCAACCGCGATGTCGGCGCCTTCTTCGGCTCGATGATGGGCACGCTCAACCACCTTTTGACTGCCGACCGCATCTGGATGAAGCGCTTCACCGGGGAGGGCGACGCGCCGACGACACTGGACGCTATCCTGCATCGGGGGTTGACCGGCCTGCGGGCGGCGCGTGAAGCCGAGGACAGGCGGATCATCGATTGGGTCGGCGGCCTCAATGACAAGGCGTTGACGGGCCGGTTCACCTACATGACCGTCTCGGACATGCGCATTCGCAAAGGCTGGCGCCGGCGCTGGACCATGTCTTCAACCACCAGACCCACCATCGCGGCCAGGCGCATACGATCTTGACCATCCTGGGACGGCCAAGCCTGGGGTTGGACCTGATGCTTTTCCAGCGGACCGAGGAGGGCAGGGCTTTCGCCTGATCCGGTGGCGTTTGCGTAGTCAGTCCGAAGGTTGTGCCGGCCGTCGCTGCATTTTGTGCTGCAGCATCGTCTTTGCATCAGTAGGCACCGGATGGATTCAGGCAGCCGTCGAAGCCTCGCCCCTGATTTCGTTGTCCAACTGGGACTGGGTCAGGGCCGCTTCCGCCATGACCCACTGCTTGAACAACTGGACCTTGCGTGCGGCAAGGCCTTTCAGCGGAGAGACAAAATACCAGCCAGCCGTGTTCGGATGATGGACGGCGAAGGGAGCCACCAGCCTTTCGGCGCGGATGTCGCTGGCCATATAGGCACGGTTGGCCACCGCAAAGCCCATCCCGGAATTGGCTGCCTCGTAGGACATCATGCACGAGTCGAAATAGATGCTCTTGGTCTCGCTGAGCACGAAGCTGGCGCCGGCGAAACCAAGCCAGGACTGCCAATTCTGGGTGCAGGTGTCGGAATGCAGCAGGGTGAAGTGCTTGAGGTCGTCCGGTGTCACCTTCGACAGCCGCTTGTCGCCGAGGACTTCGTGGAACAGCTTGCGGCTGCACACCGGTGTCAGGTCTTCGCGAAACAGCAGATCGGACTGCAGCCCGTGAAAGTGACCGTCGCCATAACGGATTTCGAGATCGAATTCCGAGGCCGTGAACTCATGCGTCGCGTACGAAGTCGAGACCCGCATCACGATATCGGGATATTGCTGCTGGAACAGCGGCAGGCGCGGAAACAGCCAGCGTGCCGCAAAGGTCGGCAGCACCGATATTTTTAGCACATGCTCCTGCGATTGTCCGGTCGCTTCCATGCTGGCGGCCACGATTCGCTCCAGCGCCTCGCGAACGCGCGAGACATAGGTCTCGCCCTCCGGCGTCAACGACACCGCATTGCCGCCGCGCTGGAAAATCTTGAAACGAAGCTGATCCTCCAGGCTTTTCACGCGCTGGCTGACCGCTGAAGCGGTAATAAACTGTTCTTCACCGGCGCGCGTGAAATTCCCGTGCCGCGCAGCACTTTCGACGATTTTCAGCGAATTGAGGTTGACCTGACTGAGCAGACGCACGGTTTCGACCTTAAGCTTGGCTTACACTAGCACCAGCATTCCTAATTTTACAGGGGTGGGTGAATTAATCGACTGTTTACCAAGTGTTGCCCCCATCCTGGAGAAGTACAATGAACGCCCACACCATTCCCGAACTGCGTTATGCGATGAGCCGCGAAGCCATTATCGGCCATGAAACCGCCTGGAAAGTGTCGAGTTTCGGTGTCGCGCAATATCTGCACGGCTATGACCCGGCACTGCTTGCCGCGATCGAGGAGGCTGCCCTGAAGCTCAAGGCCAGCCATGCCGTGCACAAGCACCTCGATCTGACCTTCATCACCGGGGCCGACCGTTACATCCCCGAGATCAGGGAATTGCTGCATGACAAGCTGCGCCTGGAGCGGCTGTCCGACATGATGGGCACCAAGCTGGAGCCCTATCCGCTGTCGATCGTCGGCTCGACGGTCACCTTCATGAATCCAGGGACGGCGCCGTGGAGTGGCATTGCGATGGCGTTCCGGTCACCGAGCTCATTCCGCTGTCGATCAGCAATCCGCTGGTCGGCGGCCACCTCGAAATCTATTGCGACGACTCCGAAACCGGCCGCGCCATTCTCGAATCCGGCCGCGAGATCCCGCGCAACAGTGTCATGCGCATCGATCACAAGATGAACTACGCGACGCTCGGCCAGTTCCTGGGCGTCCTGCATCGCACCGCGCCGATCCGGTTCGGCGAGCGCGTCACGCTGGTGCTCAACCAGCGCTCGGTGGCCAAACCCTATGTCGACGACAACAGAATGTTCTATCTCGCCGCCGACAATGACCACGACCGTGAGTGGGTCAGCGAACTGGCCGAAGATGTCTGGACCAACCAGCTCCCGGCCTACCGTCGGTTCGAGGCGGAGCATCCCGTGCCCGCCGCCGTCGATGCTCCGGTTCCGGGCGGAGCCAGGGAATCATGATAGTGAACCATGATCCCGAAAAGTCGGAACCGGTTTTCGGACAGGATCATGGTCGAACAGCAAAATAGAATCCCATGCCGATTGTTTCGGCAGGGATCCGGCTCGATATCCGCGTTGGTCTTCGCTGCCGGTGCGGTGGCGTTGTGGTCCACCAATGCCCTGGTCGGCAAATCCCTGCTGACCGGCCACCCGGTGTCGCAGGTCCAGTTCCTGCAATTTGCAGGCGCTGCACTCGTCTTCGCCGCCATCCGATTGATGAGCCGGGCCATCCGATTGATGAGCCGGGAAAGAGTAGCACCGGTCACGGCCGGGGCGGCGCTCATCTCTCTCGCGGTCGGCTTCATCGGCCTGGTCGGCACCATGGTGCTGCAATACATCGCCTTCGCTTCGATGCCGGTGATCGAGGCCAATCTGGTCGCCTACACCTGGCCGTTGATGGTCGCGGCGGCAGTCATTGCCTTGGAAAATCCGCGGCGTCCGGCACTGTTGGGTCTCGCCGCGGTGGTAGGCTTCATCGGCGTCGCGCTGGTGATTTCGGGAGGGCGCAACCAATCCTGGCTCGACGGCGATCTGGTCGGGTATCTCGCCGCATTCGGGTCGGCGCTGTGCATGGCCTTCTATTCGATCATGGTGGGACGGGTCGCCACCCCAGCCGATCGCCTGTTGCTGCCCTCATCGTTGATCGGCGTCGCTTTGACGTTTCTGTGGTGCGCTCGCGACGGTTTCACCTGGCCCATCGGCGCGGACCTGGCTCTCGGCCTTTATCTCGGCGCCGGTCCGATGGGCTTGGGCTACTATTTCTGGTCGCGCGCCTTGAAGCTTGAAGGCAGCGGCAGGGTCGCGGTGGTCGCCTATCTCACGCCGATCGCCTCGACCCTGCTTTTGACCTTGTCCGGCGAACGGCTGACGGTGACGGCCATTGTCGGAGCCATTCTCGTCATCGGCAGTTGTGTCGCGGTCGGTGTGGAACGTTCGGAGGCCGAAAACCATGTTTGACGAGAATGAGCGTCTGGCCATTCAGGAAGCGCATTGGCTGATCGACGAATTCGGCGTCGAGGCACCGCTTTACGCCGCGATGAGGGCCGAAAAGGCGATAGAACAAAAGGATTTGGCGCGCTGCGCCCGCTGGAAGCGTATTCTGGAGATATTGGACGAAAGTCCTGCCGCTAAGTCTGCTGGTTCCAAGTATTAGATTTTCTAATTTGCACGGCGTCGATTTCGCATGAATGCTATTTTGGCCGATTCTTCATTCTTTTATGAGACTTGGCGGTCCGTTGGGGGACGCGGTTAAAGAGATACATCGACACAAGTCTTCGCTGGGGTGGAGGATTTTGTCGCAAATAAGGTGAAAGAATTGTCAAATATCGATGATAAGACCGTTATCGAGCTGACGGCCGATATTGTCTCGGCCTATGTAGGCAACAATCCCCTTCCGGCTTCCGGCCTGCCTGAGTTGATAGACAGCGTCAGTGCTTCGGTTCGCAAGCTCGCTGGTGCAGTTGTCGCGGAAACTCCAAACCTGGTTCCGGCAGTCAATCCGAAGAAGTCGGTGTTTCCCGACTACATCATCTGCCTTGAGGACGGAAAGAAGTTCAAGTCGCTCAAGCGGCATCTGCGGACCGACTACGGCCTAAGCCCGGACGACTATCGGGCCAAATGGGGCTTGCCGCCGGACTATCCGATGGTTGCGCCGAACTACTCGGCGACGCGATCGGCGCTGGCAAAGTCGACGGGACTTGGCCGCAAGCCGGCAGCAGCGCCGGCCGCTGTCGCCAAGGCAACGAAGCGCAAGGCGACTGCCTGAGAGCAGGCAAGCCACCGTTCGGCTGCTTTGACGGCGCCCTCGCGGGCGTCGTTTCGAGGCCTTGTGCGGCCAACTGGCCCGCAAGGCCTTGCGAAGCGTTGATGTCCGGTGCAAAAGCGCGGCCATGCTGATCATCAACGACCTATCGCTCCGCATGGCCGGACGCCTGCTTCTCGACCATGCCTCGCTGACCTTGCCAGCCGGCACCAAAGCCGGCCTCGTCGGCCGCAACGGTACCGGCAAGACGACGCTGTTCAAGGCCATTACCGGCGATTTCCCGTCCGAGACAGGCTCGATCAGCCTGCCGAAGAGCACCCGCATCGGCCAGGTGGCGCAGGAAGCGCCAGGCACCGAGGATGCGCTGATCGAGATCGTGCTCAAGGCCGATCTCGAACGCACGGCGTTGCTCGAAGAGGAAAAGACGGCGACCGATCCGCACCGCATCGCCGACATCCATATGCGGCTGGCCGACATCGACGCGCACTCAGCCGAATCCCGCGCCGCCACCATTCTCGCCGGCCTCGGCTTCGATGACGCTGCGCAACGGCGTCCGGCCTCCTCCTTTTCCGGCGGCTGGCGCATGCGCGTGGCGCTCGCCGCGGTGCTGTTTGCCGAGCCCGATCTGCTGCTGCTCGACGAGCCGACCAACTATCTCGATCTTGAAGGCACGCTGTGGTTGGAAAACTACGTGTCGAAATATCCGCACACCGTGCTTTTGATCTCGCACGACCGCGACCTGCTCAACCGCGCCGTCAACTCGATCGTTCACCTCGACCAGAAGAAGCTGACCTTCTGGCGCGGCGGCTACGACCAGTTCGAGCGTCAATACACCGAACAGAAGGAATTGCAGGAGAAGGGCCGCGTCAAGCAGGAAGCCGCGCGTAAGCACATGGAATCCTTCGTCGAACGGTTCCGCGCCAAGGCCTCCAAGGCGAGACAGGCACAGTCGCGCATCAAGGCACTGGAAAAGATGAAGCCGATCGCGGCCCTGGTGAACGACTCGGTGCGGCCGTTCTCCTTCCCCGAGCCGGTGAAGACGGTGGCCTCGCCGATCGTGGCGCTGAACAACGTCAATGTCGGCTACACCGAGGAGCAGCCGATCCTTAAGAAGATGACGCTGCGCATCGACGCCGACGACCGCATCGCGCTGCTCGGCGCCAACGGCAACGGCAAGTCGACCTTCGCCAAACTGCTGTCCGGCCGGTTGAAGCAGGAGAGCGGCACCATGACGGTGGCGCCCGGGCTGAAGGTGGCGATCTTCGCTCAGCATCAGCTCGACGATCTGCGGCCGGACGAAAACGCCTACGAGCATGTCCGCCGGTTGATGCCGGAGGCGCCGGAATCGAAGGTGCGCGGCCGCGTCGCCCAGTTCGGCCTCACGACCGAGAAAATGAACACCGCCGCCAAGGATCTTTCGGGCGGCGAGAAGGCGCGGCTGCTGATGGGCCTGTCGGCCTTCGAGGGGCCGAACCTGTTCATCCTCGACGAACCGACCAACCATCTCGACATCGACAGCCGCGAATCGCTGATCCATGCGTTGAACGAATTCCCTGGCGCCGTCATCCTGATCTCGCATGATCGCCATCTGCTCGAGGCAACCGCCGACCGGCTGTGGCTGGTCAAGGACGGCGCGGTCAACCCCTATGACGGCGATCTGGAAGACTACAAGACGCTGGTCACCGGCGTGTCCGGCGACCGCCGCGGCAAGCGCGAGGCGGAAAAGGCGTCAAAGGCCGACCGCCGGCGCGATGCGGCGGCACGCCGCGCCGCCTT
>NZ_RZPB01000490.1:0-4685 GCF_003998535.1 Mesorhizobium sp. M7A.F.Ca.AU.002.02.1.1
CCTCCAACTGGTCGCGGGCAGCGCTGGCGCTTTCCTTGTCGTAGACATAGTCGGTGGTCCTGGCGCCCGATGCCCAGGAAAACAGCACTGGCGTGCCGGGATAGCCGGAATCATGGACGATCTGGGTCAGGCGATAGACGGCGGCATCGAAGCCGGTGTTGTAGCCATGCACGAAGACCATGACGCGGCCGCCGCGCGCCGCGATGTCGGCGTTGAGCGCGCTGGAGAATTTCGGCTGCGTGTCGTAGCCGACGACCTCGGAAGCCATGAAATACTTGGCCGGGTCGTCCGACTTGCCGCGCGAGCGGCGCTCGATCTGGCCGGTCTTGTGAAGCCCCGGAACGGTGACGTTGACGCGGGCATAGTTCAGCGTCGCCGACCGTTCGCCGTCGAAAACCTTGTTGGGATCGTCGGATTTCTTGCGCGTCGTGGCGATGAAGATCGAGTGGTTGCCGGCGATCTCCGTCACCGGCGCGGACACCATGGCGCTGCCAAGCAATTCCTGTGTTTGCTGGCCGGCGCAGCCGGCGACGAACAAGGCCAGGACAACGGTAAAAATCTTCTTCAAAGGCACGCCTGAATTTCCAACTCCGGCCGAAAGGCC
The DNA here is from genome assembly GCF_003998535.1 of Mesorhizobium sp. M7A.F.Ca.AU.002.02.1.1. NCBI lineage: Bacteria > Pseudomonadati > Pseudomonadota > Alphaproteobacteria > Hyphomicrobiales > Phyllobacteriaceae > Mesorhizobium > Mesorhizobium sp. M7A.F.Ca.AU.002.02.1.1. The sequence goes on from NZ_RZPB01000490.1 coordinate 605, forward strand.
TGTCTATCCTCACGATACCTCCCGGACAGGCAGAGTGCGGCAGAACTAAGTCCTGTCGAGTCGAAATGTGATCGGCGCCCCGCTGCGGCCATCGCAGTGTTGCGCGAAAGCCAAAATGGCGGGAAACGCCTGCGTGATGTGCGCAATGAGCGGCGTCGCCGCTGGCCCTCCAATCCCCGCGGAGATAGCGATTTCATACCGCCCGATGCGAGGGGGCATGAGAATGCACCCGCAAGTAGCTGAAAATATTTCGCAAAATTTCCGCCCGGAAGGACGTAAATGATGGACGATGGCGCTGGGGAGCCGGATATGTGATAGGCGGGCTCGCGCCGCACCTGGTCATGGCGCTCAACAACCGAACGTTCGCGACCCGATTAATGATAGAGATCCGCGGACAGCATGCAACGCAAGGTGATTTTCCCCAGGGGTGGTTTCCGATGAACAGTTTCTCTTCCCGCGTTGCTGCCGCTGCCGCCGCGATCCGCCAGATCTTCCCTGAAACGCCGCTACAGGAAAACGACTATCTGTCGAAAAAGACCGGTGCGCGGGTGCTGTTGAAGCGCGAGGATCTGTCGCCGGTCCGCTCCTACAAGATCCGCGGCGCCTTCAATTTCTTCCGCAAGACACTGGCGGCCGGCAACGAGGCCGAACTGTTCGTCTGCGCGTCCGCCGGCAACCACGCGCAGGGCTTTGCTTTCGTCTGCCGCCATTTCGGCAGGCGAGGCGTCGTGTTCATGCCGGTGACGACGCCGCAGCAGAAGATCGACAAGACCAGGCTGTTCGGCGGCGATTTCATCGAGATCAGACTGGTCGGCGATTTCTTCGACGATTGCTATCGCGCTGCCCTGGAATTCACCGACAGTTCCGGCGCCCATATGGTGCCGCCTTTCGATCACAAGGACATCATCGAGGGCCAGGCAACCGTCGCCTACGAGATCGCGGACCAGATGCCGGGCGCCCGCATGCCCGATATCGTCATGCTGCCGGTCGGCGGTGGCGGACTTGCCGCGGGCGTCACCCACTATTTCGCCGATCAGGGCAGGGAAGCACACTTCGTCTTCTGCGAACCGGCAGGCGCGCCGAGCCTGCGCGAGAGCCTCGCAGCGGGGAAACGGCTCAAGCTCGCCAAGGTCGACAATTTCGTCGATGGCGCCGCGGTGGCCGAGATCGGCCGCGAGCCGTTGCGTCATCTCAAGGATTTTCCGGCCGACACGGTGCGGCTGATCCCGGAAAACAGGCTCTGCGCCACCATGATCGAGATGCTCAACGTCGAAGGCGTCGTGCTGGAGCCGGCCGGCGCGCTGGCGATCGATGCGCTCAAGGATTTCTCCAAGAAGGAGATCAGGGGCAAGACGATCGTTGCCGTGGTTTCGGGCGGCAATTTCGATTTCGAGCGGCTGCCGGACGTCAAGGAACGGGCGTTGCGCTTCGAGGGTCTGAAGAAATACTTCATCATCCGTTTTCCGCAGCGGCCGGGCGCGCTGCGCGATTTCCTCGAACTGCTCGGACCCGACGACGACATCGCCCGTTTCGAATATCTGAAGAAATCGGCGCGCAATTTTGGTTCGGTGCTGATCGGCATCGAAACCAGGGACCGTCGCAATTTCGATCTGCTCAAGGCGAAGTTCGAGGCCGAGGGCGTTCAGTATCAGGACATCACCGACAACGAGACACTGGCCGGGTTCATCATATGAGCGATCGAATGGTTGATCCGGGAAAAATCTTCGTCGCGCTGTTTTCCGGCATCAATGTCGGCGGCAACCGCATCGTCAAGATGGCGGAGCTGCGGTCGTTCTTCGAGGGCCTCGGCTTTTCCGACGTCGCCACCTACGTGCAGAGCGGCAATGCCGTGTTCCGGGCGAAGAAAGGCGACGCGGCGGCACTGGCGAACCTGCTCGAAGCAGCCTTCGAGACGAAATGGGGGTTCCATTCGCGCATCATGGTGCGCGATCTCTCCTGGTTCGAGAAGCTGGTGCGCGAAAATCCCTATCCGGAAATTGCCGCGGACCACACGAAGCTGCACGCCTATGTGCTGGAACGCGAGCCGACCGCCGATGAGGTGGCGCGGCTGACCGAAAAGTGCACCGGCCCCGAACGCTTCGAGATCAAGGGCGATGTGCTCTACCTCAGCGCACCGAATGGGCTGGGCAAATCGGTGTTTGCCGGGCTGATCCCGCGCACGCTGAAAGTGCCGGGTACCGCGCGCAATTGGCGCTCGGTGCAGGCGCTGCTGGAGATGGCCGCACACGCCGGTGAGAAGTAGTTGGCTGGCTAGGCGGAAGTTGGTTTCCAGTCGAAGGTCAGTTCTTCGCGGAAAGCAAAGCGCTTGATGTGATCGGCGACAACGCTTTCCAGGCGCTCGATCGATCCTGCTTCGTCAGTCGACACCGTGACATGCAGCGCTGCGGCATCGGCAGCCATGACGGTACGGCCCATTGAGAGATCGATGGTGCCATGGGTGGGATCGAACTCGACCGGGAATTTGTGTGCCCAGTGCTTGCACAACTGCTGCAGGTAGCGGCTGGCATGTTCGGTGGCGACGTCGGCATGGCTGGTCGGCATGAATTCTCCTGGGCAAGCGCCCTTTTGCATGGCTGGGCGCCGGCCAAGCCTGGCGCCTCAGCCAGACAGATAGGCGCCGCCCCTGAAAAACCAAACGGTAGCGGGGCCGTCAGCCTGGCATTGTCCGCTCAAGACAGCGTGATCGGCTACCAGCTTCCGGTGTTCGCCATCGAAGCCCAAGGCTCGGCCTTGGCCTTGGCCGGGCCTTTCTGCAAAAGCTCGATCGAGATGCCGTCCGGCGACTTGACGAAAGCCATGTTGCCGTCGCGCGGCGGCCGGTTGATGATGACGCCATTGTCCATCAGATGCTGGCAGGTGGCGTAGATGTCGTCGACCTCATAAGCGAGGTGGCCGAAATTGCGCCCGCCCTTGTAGTCTTCGGGATCCCAATTGTAGGTCAGTTCGACCAGCGGTGCCTTTTCATTGATGCCGCTCTCCTCGTCTTCCGGTGCGGCGAGGAAGATCAGCGTGAAGCGGCCCTGCTCGTTTTCGTAGCGGCGCACTTCCTTGAGGCCGAGCTTATTGCAGTAGAAGTCGAGCGAGGCATCGACGTCGGCGACGCGGATCATAGTGTGCAGATAGCGCATGTGATTTCCTCGATAAATTGCGTTGCGGCGCAACATAGGGTCGGCCCTGTCAAAGGGCAATCGTGCGGCGGTGCGCAATGCCGGCAAAGAACAAATCCGGTATTGCCCCAATGAACCGTGAAAAAAGGCACGGCAGGTCTTGCACACACCGGAAGCCGCAGTGTTAATCTGTTGGCAAGAATCAGTTGCGGTGTTCTTGAAAAGAGGGGGCATTCTTATGGGGGAAAAGGCCTCTTTCATGGGGCGGGACGGAACCCTTGGCGACGCCTTGCAGCGTGACGAAGGCGGCGACGCTTCTGATCTGCTCGAAGTAGCCGGCGCCATCAAGTGGTTCGATGTGGCCAAGGGTTATGGTTTCATCCTCCCGGATGACGGCATCTCGGGCGACATCCTCCTTCATGTGACATGTCTTCGAAGAGACGGCTTTCAGACGGCGCTGGAAGGCGCACGCGTGGTCTGCCTCGTCAAGCATGGCGAGCGCGGATTGCAGGCCTTCCGTGTGCTCTCCATGGATGTCACCACCGCGGTCCACCCGGCCGAGATGCAGGAGCAGCGCACCCATGTCGCGGTGACGCCGGAGAGCGGTCTCGAACGCGCCTTGGTAAAATGGTTCAACCGCACCAAGGGGTTTGGTTTTCTCACCCGCGGCGAGGGTACCGAGGACATCTTTGTCCATATGGAGACCTTGCGCCGTTACGGTATCACCGAGCTTCGGCCCGGACAGGTCGTGCTGGTTCGTTTCGGGCGCGGCGACAAAGGCCTTATGGCCGCCGAAATTCACCCCGATATGGGGACCTTGCCGGTCTCGCACTAGGGCGTTTCCGGCCGAGGATCTCGAATGGCTTACAGGAACTGGCTGACCGCGGGCGCGATGTGCGCGATTGCCTTCGTCGCCGCCGCCGGTGGTTACTTCTATTCCGAAAAGCCAACCT
>NZ_RZPB01000491.1:0-4658 GCF_003998535.1 Mesorhizobium sp. M7A.F.Ca.AU.002.02.1.1
CTTCCATGTTGCCGTTGGTCTCGGTCAACGCCGCCTTGCAATCCATCATGCCCGCGCCGGTCAAGTCGCGGAGTTCTTTGACCTGTGCAGCCGAAATGCTCATTGTCGCCTCTTTGTTTTAAATGCACCGACGCACCATCGGTATTCGATGGTGCGTCTGTTTAGCGTGCCAGAATATGAGAAAGATGAAGGCCGCAACCGGCCTTCGATTATCAAGCTTCCGGAGCGTCTGCAGCCGGGGCCGGAGCCGGGTCGAGCGCCGGTTCGACGGGAGCTTCGATCGAAGCGCCGATGTCGACGCCGAGCGCGCCCTGCTGACGGGCAATGCCGTCGATCGCAGCCTTGGCGATCAGATCGCAATAGAGCTGGATGGCGCGGGCCGCGTCGTCATTGCCGGGGATCGGGAAGTCGATCTTGTCCGGATCGCAGTTCGAATCGATGATGGCGACGACCGGAATGCCGAGGCGCTTGGCCTCGAGAATGGCGATCGCTTCCTTGTTGGTGTCGATCACGAACATCAGGTCGGGCGTCGAGCCCATGTCCTTGATGCCGCCCAGCGCCTTGTCGAGCTTCTCGCGCTCGCGGTCGAGGTTCAGGCGTTCCTTCTTGGTCAACCCTTGCGCCTCGCCGGCCAGCATCTCGTCGAGCTTGCGCAGGCGCTGGATCGAATTCGAGATCGTCTTCCAGTTGGTCAGCATGCCGCCGAGCCAACGCGAGTTGACGTAGTACTGAGCCGAACGCTGTGCCGCATCGGCGACGATGTCGGACGCCTGGCGCTTGGTGCCGACGAACAGCACGCGGCCGCCCTTGGCGACGGTGTCGGAAACCTGCTTCAGCGCCTGGTGCAGCAAAGGCACCGTCTGCGAGAGGTCGATGATGTGGATGTTGTTGCGGGCGCCATAGATGTAGGGCGCCATTTTCGGGTTCCAGCGATGGGTCTGGTGGCCGAAGTGAATGCCAGCTTCCAAAAGCTGGCGCATGCTGAAATCAGGCAGTGCCATTCAAAGTTCCTTTCCGGTTAGCCTCCACGGACACAGGCATTTTTGGACTTTGTCCTCGAACGCCACCGGAGGTTTCAGCCGGATTTCTCCCGGGCAGACACCAAAGTCCGTGTGTGGAATGAGCGCGCATATAGAGGGGATGCGCGATAAACGCAAGCGCCGTGGGACCTGTGTACGGCGTGCGACGATCCGCGCGCTGCCGTCAGCGCTTTATCTTGCCGTTCGGCACCCGCACCCGCCGGAAGACCGCGACGATCTCCTCGCGGCTGCATTCGATGGCGCCGAGCCGCACCGCACGGTCACGCTCGAAGCCGGTTATGTCATAATGCGGCGCCGATGTCTTGGGCGGCCCTTGGTAGGATGAGCGCTTGACGCCAAGATGCGCGGCAAAGCGATGCAACTCGTCGGTGTCGTCGGCCAACAGATGGCACCAGCGATGGCCGGCCCAGTTCCAGATCGCTGCGTCGACATAGGCTGCCATAAAGCTTGCTGTCTGCCTTCCATCCGTCACGACAGTCGGCCACATGGCCCGGCTGATGTCAGTGACGATAGAATGGATTCGGATAGAAAATGAAGCCGCCATTGGCTGCAAGCTCGGCGACGATGTTGGTGACTGTATCCTGCATGCGACGGTGCAGATCGGCAACCGCATCGTCGATCGAGCCCGTATGCTCATGCAAGCCCAGTGCCTCCGGCACCCGGATGTGGGCGCAACGCGGCCCGGCCGGCTGCGGAACGAATCGGTTCATCGTGTCGCGCAGCCCGCCCCGACAATAGTCGTTGCGGATCCGCTTCAGATGTTCGGCGATCTCCTCCTGGCTAATGCGCGGATTGGCGCAGGCCCAGGGTCCGACGCGTTGCAGCCTCTGAACCCTATCGACGAGCGCGCGGACCTGCCTTTGCCGTTCGGCATCGCCAGTGTTTTCGCGCTGCCAGCGGCGCGCCCGCCGCAGAATCTCGGTGATGTCGGTGACATCAATGTCGGCTGAGATGCTTTTGCCGAGCTGGCGGCTGAGCTCGGTGACCAAAACCCTCTGACGCTGGGCATAGGAAGCGCCTTGGTCGAACGGCATGCCGGTGGCAGCTTCATCGCGGGCCAGCAGTGTCGAATAGACATGGTGAATGCGCTGCGGCAGCGTGTCGGTCGCCTGGCGTTCTATTTTGAGGTTTTTCTCGACATAGGCGCATTCCTTCGCCAGTGCCGCTTCGACGTTGCCGGTGAAGGCAAGCTTCCAGACGACGGGCGCGATCCAGACCTTGAAATTGGGATCCGTGGCCCGACCGCGCTTGAGGGCCTCCAGTCCCATCTCGACGGCACCCGGCAGCAAAGGCGCAACGACATTGGCATGCCAGCCGACGCCGCCTTCGGGATGCAGCAGCACGCCATGGCCTTTCAAGGCCCAGGCGATCGAGTGTTCCTTCGCTGCCCCGCTGTTGCCGGGAATCTGGGCGATCAGATTGTTGGCCAGCCAGAACTTCTGCATCAGCCGGCCAAGGCCGTTGACGACACCATTGGTCGCCCATGAGGCCGTGAGCGGGCTGACCTGCGACACGATTTCCTTGTCGATCATCCAGTCGGTGAAGAACTCGGGATGATTGGGCGTGATGAAGGTCGCCTTCCCTGCCCCGCAACTGGCCTTCAGCCGCTCAAGATCGGCGTCGGGAAAGTCGATATGGCGGACATTTGAGACGCCGCGCAGACCGGCCAGGCGATTGAACGGCAACAGATCCCGAAACCCGGGAATGCCGCGCAGCATGACGATCCGGTTGACGGATGTCATGGCCCTGATCAGTGCCGGGTTGGGCCGCGGCGCGACGAACGTATCGATCCTGCTCAAGCTGATCCCCCTCGCGCCTGGACGCTGGAAGAGGTTGAGGGACGATTGCGGCACGTTCAAGTCGTTCGTTACGACCACGCCGTGCCGTGGCAAATCAGCTGCCTAGACAGGCACTATTTGGCGGGACAAGGTTTTGTCTGGTCGAACAGCGACAGGTTGACCAGCTTGCCGGTCATCGAGAAGTCGCCATAGTCCATGACGAGATCGCGGGTGATGCCGTTCTCATGCAGCTTGAAGCTGATACGGTATTCCGGAACCTCTTCGCCGGTCTTGTTGGTGTCGTCGAAATAGGCGATGTCGACCGGCCAGTATTTGTCGGTGGCGAGCTTTGCCAGTGCCGAAGCTTCCGGGTCGGCCTTGTCGGCATCGGTTTTCTTGCCGACAACGACGGTGGTGGTCATCACCTTGTTGGCGTCTTCGGAACCGTCGAACAGGTTGGTTTCGTAAAAATTCTCGCCTTTTTCGGCCTTGCCGATCAATTCGACCAAATGCTGGGTCGGGAATTGGGTTGTCGCCAGCTCGACGCTGTTCTTTTCGGGCTTGTCGATATCGACCTTCAGGCCCTTGGCCTCTTTCGTGGCTATGCCCTTGACCTCCTTGTCGAGGTTCTGGTCGGAAAAGGATTTCGTCACGAACGAAAAGGTCTTGCCTTCGGCGTCCTCGAAAGTTGTCGTCTGCTGGTCCGTCAGCTTCGTGCCGTCAGCGGTGACGATCTGGGTGACGAAGCGGAATTTCACCGTATAGCCTTCGCAGGCCGAGCCGTTGAACTCATAGACCATGCGGCCGGATATGCCCGTGATGCCGGACTGATCGGAAGCCTTTTTCAGGGTAAGATCGTAGACGGCGCGGTGGGCTTGCAGCGCCGGCGCTGCGAAGACAGGGCCTATCGAGAATATCCCCGACAACAGGACGGCATGGAATGCGAGGCGCGTTGCGCGCATGAGGTACTCCGATCGTCGCGACTGATGGCAGGCCGCAGGGAAAGATGGTCCAGCTTAAAAAAAGTCGTGGCGGAAGCGAGGCAAAAATAGCAATTTCGGCCCGGCCGGCGCGGCGTCACCAAGCAATAGGGAAATACCATGAGTGAAACAATCGAAAAGCGGCTAAGCGATCTGGGTGTGACGCTTCCCGTCGCCGCCGCGCCCGCCGCCAACTACGTGCCCTATTGCAGGACCGGCCATTTGCTGTTCACTGCCGGGCAATTGCCGCTTAAGGACGGCAAGCTGCAGGCGAGCGGGCTGTTGGGCCGCGATCTCGATACCGCAGGCGGCAAGGATGCGGCAAAATACTGCGCGATCAACATCCTGGCGCAGGCCAAGGCAGCACTCGGCGACCTCGAGAAGATCAGCCGCCTGGTGAAGATCACCGTTTTCGTCGCCTCGACACCCGAGTTCGTCGAGCAGCATCTGGTTGCCAACGGCGCCTCCGATTTCCTGGTCGCCGCCCTTGGCGAGCGCGGCAAGCATGCACGCTCCGCCGTCGGCACGGCCTGCCTGCCGCTTAATGCCGCAGTGGAAATCGAAGCCATCTTCGAAGTCGCATGAGCCAGGGTACAGATATGACCGAGCTATCCTGGCTGACCGCCCGGCCCGTTGCCCACCGCGGCTTCCACGACATGAACAAGACGCGCTGGGAAAACACGCTGTCGGCCTTTGCCGCAGCCGCCGAACGCGGCTACGCCATCGAATGCGACGTGCACCTGTCGTCCGACCGCGTTCCCGTCATCATCCATGACGGCGATCTCAAGCGCCTGACCGGCCAGGATGGTTTCGTCTGGCAGCGTACCGCAGCTGAACTCGCGGCGCTCAGGGTCGGTGGC
>NZ_RZPB01000492.1:0-4648 GCF_003998535.1 Mesorhizobium sp. M7A.F.Ca.AU.002.02.1.1
AACCTACACCGAACACAGCGAAATCGCCCGAGCCATGGTAACCCGCGATGCCGACACGGCCGCAAGGCTCATGCATGACCACATCGACATCAGTGTCGCCGATGCCATGTCGACCGTCCGGGAAGGCCTGGCCCGGATATACGTCGACGTCGATCAGATCTGACCAGCATCCCGGATCCGATTAAGCAATCCCTGGCCGGTCAGGCAACCTTGTCGAGCAGCGGCCTGAGCGCCGGGTGAATTTCCGGCGAGGCGTGCTTGATCAGGGTCAGCAGCGCGCGTTCGTTCTCGTAAAGTGGCCTGTCGACGCCGATATGTTCGATCAGCCAGCCGGCTTCGCCGGCATCGATCGTCTCGGCACGGCGGGCCAGGGCCTCGGCCGCCCTGTTCTTGGCTTCCCATTCGGCTTCGATGTCGCCAGGAGATCGGTAGGCCTCCATGATGCCGGCAAGCCCGCCGGAGATCATGCGGCTGAAGAAGCCGCCGATTTCCGGATCGGCATGTTCGAGGAAGGCGTCATGGCGCAGCGCCACGTCGCGCGTCGGTGCTTCGTAGCCGGCCGAGCACATGACGAAATTGGCGATCGCCTTGACGAACAGCTCGTTCCAGGACGGATCGTTTTGTCCTTGAGCAGTCCGCTCGTTGATCTTGAGCAGCACCTCGGCCTCGGCGCGCGTGATGGCGATGTTGCCGTCGCCGCCATGGGCATGGAGTATCCGGCGCAAAAGCTCGACCTCCGCCTGCGCGACGAGGCCCGGAGCCAGCGCGCCGCCGAGCATCAGCGGCCCCTTGCCGTCAATGACGGCATGCGCCACCTGCTCCAGCGCATACACACAAAGCTGGGCCGGCGACGATTTCGCCTGTTCCAGCACATGCACCAGCAATTCGAGTTCGGTCCGGCTGTCGACCATGCCGTCGCGCGAGATCGTGCGGATCAGCCAGTCGGCATTGTCCTGCGAGATATAGCCCGATGGCTTTTCCTGGTGGACGATATAGTCGGTGACCGCCTCAATGAAGAAGGGCGGCCATTCCTGGCATTTGTCCTTCGCCGTGGCATCGAGCGCGAACAGCGCCTCGGCCTCGCCACGCGTCACGACGCCGTCGCCGAACACTTCATGGCGCAACATCGCCACGTCCTCCGCGGCGATGCGGCTTTTCGAGGTCAGCCCGGCCACCGGCGCGCTCATGATCAATTCGCCCATTTGTCGTCCCCGTCCGCCGTCGCCAAGCGCCGGCCCCATAGCGTCACACAAGCCAACATATCAGCAGTGTCTTGAAAAACCGGCAAACGGCGTGGTTAGTGAAGACTTGTCGCCAACGCATGTCGCCTGACAGCGTGCCGCGGTTTGAAGAACGACATGCACGCGCTTTAGATGTTGCTGACAGGTGACAAGCCGTCGCGCGCAAGCTATGGATGGCGCGTCGAGGACTCAGGGTCTTGAGTCCTACCTGTTTGCGGGAGAGAACAGCGAGAGCTGTCGCCGAAGGGGAAATCGCCCGAAATCTCTCAGGCAAAAGAACCGTAGACGGGAAAGACACTCTGGAAAGTCGGGGCTTGCCCCCGCGCCGAAGGTGTAAGCGCCGCTGACAGAGTTCCGGCTGCGCGAGTCTCTCAGGCTTCAGACAGAGGGGCACGGACTGGTCGCCATTCGCGACCGATTGCGTGCGACTCTGGAGACGACATGGCGGGCGACGACACAAAACACCTTCCCCTTGAAGATATCCATATGGCCGCCGGTGCGCGCTTCGGCGCCTTTGCCGGCTGGTCGATGCCGCTGACCTATCCGGCCGGCGTCATGAAGGAACACCTTCACACCCGCGAGCAGGCCGGCCTGTTCGACATCTCGCACATGAAGCTGTTCGAGGTCAGCGGACCGGAAGCGGCGGCACTGCTCAACCGTGCTTGCCCACTGGATGCCGGCGCGCTCGAAATCTCGCAATCCAAACTGTCCTTTTTCCTCAACGAAGCAGGCGGCATCCTCGACGACCTGATCGTCACCAGGCTTAGCGATGCCAGGTTCATGGTGGTCGCCAATGCCGGCAACGCCGTAGCCGACGAAAAGCATTTGCGTGCACTTGCCGCGGATTTCGACGCCAGGATCGAGCCGCTCGACCGCGTCTTCCTGGCCATCCAGGGTCCTGAAGCCTGGGCCGCCCTTTCCCGCGCCGGCATCGAGACCGGCTCGCTGCTGTTCATGCATGGGGTCGAACCGCGCAAGAACTGGTTCATGAGCCGGTCGGGCTATACCGGCGAGGACGGGTTCGAGATCGGCTTGCCGGAGGCCGATGCACGCGACCTCGTCGCGAAGCTGCTCGGAGACGAGCGCGTGCTGTGGATCGGCCTGGCTGCGCGCGACAGCCTGCGCCTGGAGGCCGGTCTCTGCCTGCATGGCCAGGACATCACACCGGAAACCGACCCGGCCAGCGCCGCCTTGATGTGGGCAATTCCAAAGGACATCCGCGCTTCCGGCACTTTCATCGGCGCCGATGCGCTCCGCGCCGCGGTGGAACGAGGACCCGCGCGAAAGCGCGTCGGTTTGAAGCCGGAAGGCCGCCAGCCGGTGCGTGGCGGTGCCGCGCTCTTCGACGCCGACGGCAACCCGGCCGGCCATGTCACGTCGGGCGGCTTCGGCCCCTCGGCCGGCCATCCGGTCGCCATGGGCTATGTCTCGACACCTCTGGCAAAGCCCGGAATTCGGGTTTTCGCCGATGTGCGCGGCACGAAAATCCCAGTCGATATCAGCTCCCTGCCCTTCACACCGCATCGCTACCGAAAAGGATGATCTCAATGGCAACGACCTATTTCACATCAGATCACGAGTGGCTCCGCGTCGAGGGCGGCATCGCCACGGTCGGCATCACTGATTACGCGCAGGAGCAGCTCGGCGACCTCGTCTTCGTCGAACTGCCGGAGACGGGAAAGAAATTGACCAAGGGCGACACCGCCGTCGTGGTCGAATCCGTCAAGGCGGCGTCCGATGTCTATGCACCAGTCGACGGCGAGATCACCGAGGCCAACGGCACGCTGTCGTCGGATCCGTCACTGGTCAATTCGGCCGCAACAGGGGCCGGCTGGCTGTGGAAGATGAAGCTTGCCGACGAAAGCCAGCTCGCCGGTCTCATGGATGAGGCCGCCTACAAAGCCCATATCGGTTGATATCAGGACTTATTGAGATGACCGCAGCACCCTACCCCTTCTCGGCCCGCCATATCGGTCCCGGCCTCAACGATACCAGAGCCATGCTGGCCGCCATCGGCGTGCCCTCGATCGAGACGCTGATCAGCCAGTCCGTCCCGAAGTCGATCCGGCTCGATCGGCCGCTTGCCCTGCCGGCACCAGCGAGCGAGGCGGAAGCGCTGGCTGAGCTTTCGGCTGTCATGGCCGGGAATACGGTGCTGAAGAGCTTCATCGGCGCCGGTTATCACGGCGTCCATGTGCCGCCGGTTATCCAGCGCAATCTGTTCGAGAACCCGGCCTGGTATACGGCCTACACGCCCTATCAGGCCGAGATCAGCCAGGGCCGGCTGGAAATGCTGTTCAACTTCCAGACCCTGGTCACCGAACTGACCGGCCTGCCGGTGGCATCGGCGTCGCTGCTGGATGAAGCAACCGCCGTGGCCGAGGCGGTCGGCATTGCACTGCGCCATCACCGCGACAAGCGCACCAAGGTAGCACTTGCCGGCACGCCGCACCCGCAGACGCTGGACGTGGTGCGCACCCGCGCCGAGCCGCTCGGCATCGAGATCGATGGCGAGACGATCGACGACAACACCGCCGCCCTGCTTGTCTCCTGGCCGGATACATTTGGCGTCTATGGCGACCACAAGGCAGCGATCGACAAGGCACACGCGACCGGCGCTCTCGTCGTCTTCATCGCCGACCCGCTCGGCCTGACGCTGACCGACGCGCCGGCCAAGCTTGGCGCCGACATCGCAGTCGGCCCGATGCAGCGCTTTGGCGTGCCGATGGGCTTTGGCGGCCCGCACGCGGCCTATTGCGCCGTCTCCGACAGGCTGACGCGGCTGATGCCTGGCCGCCTGGTCGGCCAGTCCACCGACAGCAAGGGCCGGCCCGGATACCGGCTTGCCTTGCAGACGCGTGAGCAGCATATCCGCCGCGACAAGGCGACCTCCAACATCTGCACCGCGCAGGCGCTGCTCGCCAATATGGCGACCGCCTATGCCATCTGGCACGGCCCCGCCGGGCTGCAGGCGATTGCCGGGCGCATCCACACGCTGGCCAATCGTCTTGCCGCCGGGCTCAAAGCAGCAAACATCTCCGTGCTCGGTTCAAGCCGCTTCGACACGGTGACGGCCGAGGTGAAGGGCAAGGCAGCTTCGATCGCCGCCGCCGCTGAAAAGGGCGGCAGATTGCTGCGTGCCGTCGATGCCGACCACATCGGCATCGCCTTCGACGAAACCTCCACCGAGGCCGATCTCGACGCAATCGCGGCCCTGTTCGGCGCCAAGGCTGGCGCCTCCGCCGACAGCACGGTGCCCGGCAAGCCGCGCGGCAAGGAGTTCCTGACCCAGCCTGTTTTCCACGAAAACAAGTCGGAAACCGAGATGATGCGCTTCCTGCGCCGGCTGGCCGACAAGGACCTGGCGCTCGACCGCGCCATGATCCCGCTGGGATCCTGCACCATGA
>NZ_RZPB01000493.1:0-4643 GCF_003998535.1 Mesorhizobium sp. M7A.F.Ca.AU.002.02.1.1
GTCCCAATCACGGAAGTCGCCATGTCCTTTCAGAAACTCGACGACCTCGGTCACAAGCTCGAAGCGCTCGAGCATGCGCTGGCCATCCTCGGTGCCGATGAGGCCACGCACATGGCCGTCGGCGGCGGCGAGAAGCGTGCCGAGGCGATGTCGGCACTGGCCGGCATGTATCACACCAGGGCAACGGCGCCCGAGATAGCAGACTGGATCGCCGCGGCCGAACAGGAAGCGCTGGGGGAGGAGCAGCGCGCCGCCGTCTCGGAACTGCGGCGGCAATACACCAACCTGACCTGCCTGCCGGTCGAATTCGTCGAACGCCAGACGACCGCGCGCATGCGTTGCGAGCAGCTGTGGCGCGGCCTGCGCGCCAAGAACGACTGGGCAGGCTTCCAGCCGGCGCTGGAAGGCGTCGTGGCGCTGGTGCGCGAGGAGGCGGCGCTGCGTGCCGATGTGCTCGGCCTGGCCCCCTATGACGCGCTGATGGAGCAGTACGACCCCGGCAACCGCACCGCCGACATCACGCCTGTGTTCAGCGACCTGAAGGCTTTTCTGAAAAGTTTCGTGCCGGAGGCGCTGGCGATCCAGGACGCACGGCAGCGCAAGCGCCCGCTGAAGCCGCTTTCGGGCACCTATGCGATCGATCGGCAGCGCGAGCTCGGCCTTGCCATGATGACGGCAGTCGGCTTCGACCTGACGCATGGGTCGCTGTCGGTGTCGCACCACCCTTTCTGCGGCGGCGTGCCGAGCGACGTGCGTATCACCACCCGCTACAAGACGTCCGACTTCCTGTCGGCGCTGATGGGCGTGCTGCACGAGACCGGCCATGCGCTCTACGAACAGAACCTGCCCAAGGCATGGTCGCACTGGCCGCTCGGCAAAGCGCGCGGCATGGCCGTGCATGAAAGCCAGAGCCTGTTCGTCGAGAAGCAGCTAGGCCGCAACCCGGCCTTCTGGCGCTGGGCGCTGCCAGTGGTTGAAAAGCATCTCGGCGAAGCCTGGTCGCTCGACGACATCCTGCCGCACGTGCATCGCGTCGGACGCGGCCTGATCCGGGTCGATGCCGACGAGGTGACCTATCCCCTGCATGTCATCCTGCGCTACGAACTGGAACAGGAACTCGTCTCGGGCCGGCTGGAGGTGGCCGATCTGCCCGAAGCCTGGGACGCCAAGATGCGCGACTACCTCGGCCTTTCCACCATCGACAACCCAGCCGACGGGCCAATGCAGGACGTGCATTGGCCCGGGGCAGCTTTCGGCTACTTCCCCTCCTACACGCTGGGCGCGATGATGGCAGCACAGCAATGGGCGGCGCTGACGCGGGAGCATCCTGCCGCCGACGAGGATCTCGCCAAAGGCAATTTCGAGGCGATCAACGACTGGCGCCGCCAAAAAATCTGGTCACAGGGGTCACGCTGGTCGACGCCGGACCTGCTCGAACGCGCCACAGGCGAAAAGCTCAACGCCACCTATTTCGTGAACCATCTGAAACAGCGCTATGGAGCCGCATAGCGGCTGTCGCCACAGCGCCAGATCTGCCTATTCCGCCGCGCCCCTGAAAGCACTGGCGCCGGTTTCGAACTGCAGCTTGGCCAGCCGTGCATAGATGCCGCCCTTGGCGACAAGGCTTTGATGCGTGCCTTCCTCGACGATCGAGCCCCCATCCATGACCAGGATCCTGTCGGCCTTCAGCACCGTTGCCAGGCGGTGGGCGATGACGATCGTGGTGCGGCCCTGCATCAGCCGTTCCAATGCCGTCTGCACCAGCGTTTCGCTTTCGGCGTCGAGTGCCGAGGTGGCCTCGTCGAGCAACAGGATCGGCGCGTCGCGCAAGATGGCACGGGCGATCGCAACCCGCTGGCGCTGACCGCCTGACAGCGTCACGCCGCGCTCGCCGACTTGGCTGTCATAGCCTTTTTCCAGCTTGAGGATGAATTCATCGGCAAGTGCATCCTTCGCCGCCGTCTCGATTTCGGTCTTGCTGGCTCCCGGCCGGCCGAAACCGATATTGTCACGCGCGCTTGCCGCGAAAATGGTGACGTCCTGCGGCACGATGGCGATGCGCTGGCGGACCGAAACGGGATCGGCCTCGCGCACATCGACGCCGTCGATCAGGATCTTGCCTGTTTCGGGATCGTAAAAACGCAGGATCAGCGAAAACACCGTGCTCTTGCCGGCCCCTGACGGCCCGACGATCGCCACCGTCTCGCCCGGCATGACCTGAAAGCTTAAGCCGTGCACGGCGGCGCGGTCGGGCCTTGCCGGGTAGGAGAAGGAGATATTGTCGAAGACGATCGCGCCCTTGGCGACGGCCGGCAGCGGCTTCGGATCGGCGGGAGCCTGGATCGCCGGCTTCTCGGCCAGGATCTCGGTCAGCCGTTCGGCAGCACCCGCCGCTTGCGCAAGTTCGCCCCACACTTCCGACAGCGCGCCCAGCGCGCCGGCGGCGAACACCGAATAGAGCAGGAACTGGCCGAGCGTGCCTGGCGATATCGAGCCTTCGAGCACGTCGCGCGAGCCGAACCACAGCACCGCCACGACGGACGAGAAGATGGTGAAAATGGCGAAGAAGGTTAAGAAGGAGCGCGCGAAGATCGAGGAGCGTGCCGCCTCGAAAGCAGCTTCCACCGCAGCCGAGAAATGCCCGGTGACCAGCTTCTCATTGGTGAAGGCCTGCAGCGTGCGCACCGCGCCGATCTGCTCGCTGGCATAGGCGGTGGCATCGGCCAGCGTATCCTGCGCCTGACGTGATTTGCGCCGCACCGAACGGCCGAAGGCGACCAGCGGCAGCACGATCACGGGTATTGCCGCGATGACCAGGCCGGACAGTTTCGGGCTGGTGATGACCATCATCCCCACCGCGCCAAGGCCGAGGATGACATTGCGCAGCGCCACCGAGGCCGTCGCTCCGACCGCCGACTTGACCTGCGTCGTGTCGGCGGCAAGCCGCGACACGATCTCGCCCGACTGGGCGGTGTCGAAGAAGGCAGGCGACAGCGTCGTCACATGGGCAAACACATCGCGCCTGATATCGGCGACGACGCGCTCGCCCAGCGTGATGACGAAATAGTAGCGGCCGGCCGATGCTGCCGCCAGCAGGGCGGCCATAGCCACCAGCGCTGCGAAATATTCGGCAATGAAGGTCGTGCTGGACGACGAGAAGCCATGATCGATCATGCGACGCACCGCCAGCGGCAGCGCCAACGTGGTTGCCGCCGCGATAACCAGCGAGATAATGGCGCCGACGACCAGCGTGCGGTAGTGCGTGATGTAGGGGAACAGGCGCCTGAGCGGCTTGAGCGAACGCCGGCGCTCGTCTGCGCTGGTGATTTGCGCCATCCCGATGTTTCCTCCAGCCGTCCTTGGGGTCTGCGCCTCAATATGCGCTTGCCGCGGCCTTGTGATTCAATTCCGGCTGATGTATAGGCTCGCCGACCGTTTTAGAAGCCGTGGCTCCTCAATAGCTGCGGCTTCGAGTTTTAAAAAGGGGCGCATCGACGCAGGCTTATGCCCGTCGCCAGCGCCGGCAAGCCAGGAACCGAACCATGAAGACCGACATCCATCCCGATTACCACACCATCAAGGTCGTCATGACCGATGGCACCGAATACACGACCCGTTCGACCTGGGGCAAGGAAGGCGATACGATGAACCTCGATATCGACCCGACCACCCACCCGGCTTGGACCGGCGGCCAGCAGACCCTGCTCGACCGCGGCGGCCGCCTGTCGAAGTTCAAGAAGCGTTTCGAAGGTTTCGGCATCTAATTGCATGTCGCCCAAAAGTGCGAAGCGGTTTTGGGATAACGACTTGCATCAAGTAAGAACTTAAGCCAAACGAGCTTTCACAGATCGAAAACCCGCCCTGTGGCGGGGTTTTTGTTGCGGCGCGGTCCTACTCGGCCAGCAATTCCCTTAACGCCATGCGCTTGTAGGCGGCGACCAGCCTGTCGCCCTCCTGCCGCTCAACCGAGATCGCCAGCCGCATGGCGGCCTCGCCCATCTGCCAGACCAGAAACGCCGTGGTTTCCAGTGTCGCCGGATCGGCTGCCGGCCGCAGCCGTTTCAGCACCGCGCTGAGGAATTCGGCGTTGGCACGGCTGTCGGCGAGTTCGAGCTGGCGCAGCGCCTTGTCAGCCTGCGTGCCCGACCAGATGTCGCGGATCACCGGCTCGGCCAGGAACAGCCGGTAATAGATGTCGACCAACTCTGAAAACGCGGACTGCAGGCCTTCGGCGTCGCTGATGCCAGCCAGTGCTGCCGAAATGCAGGACTGGCTTTCGGCGGTGTAGCGCTCGGCCAGCGCCCAGATGATCGCCCGCTTGTCCGGAAAGAACTGGTAGAGCGACCCGATCGACACCCCAGCGCGCTCCGCCACCTCACCCATGCGCATGGCATCGCTGCCTTGCTCGGCGATCAGCGCCGAGGCAGCCGCCAGCATGCGCTCGACCCGCTCGCGGCTGCGCTGCTGGCTCGGCGCCCGACGCGGTGAAGCAGCCTGCTTCTGTGCGGAAACGGGGGTTGCCGCGTCTTCCATACCTGACTCCAAATGCCGCCAAAATCACTTGACTCGAAAAATACGAGGGTTTATCACGTTTTGCAAATGTGAGGATTAATCACGTTTATGCGGAGGAAAGCACAATGGGC